>WGAH01000114.1 GCA_015489145.1 Deltaproteobacteria bacterium | reverse complement strand
GCGCAGGTTCGCGAGGCAGTCGCGAATCCACCAGTAGAACCAGAAGGTGCCGTAGAGGTCGACCCCGTCGCCGACGACGTGGCCCGGGGTCGCCAGCGCCCCGCCGGCCGCCAGCAGCGCCACCAGGGCGTAGGAGGCCAGCTCCCAGCCCCCCCTCGCCCTCGCCTCGGTGCCCTTCCAGTGGATCTTCGGCTTTCCCCGCTACCAGCCGGTCTTCGTCGCCGTCATCCTCCTCGGCAACGCCCTGAGCTTCCGGCCCCTCGCCCGGCGGGTGGTGGGGCCGGGGGCGGCCGCCTGGGGCGCGACCCTGCTGTGGGAGCTCGCCCCCTACACCCTGTTCGAGCTGATGACCGGCCGGCTGACCCAGGCCTTCCTGTGGTTCCTGCCGCCGGCGGTGCTCGCCTTCCTCCGCGTCGGCGAGGACCGGCGCTGGCGGGGCCTGCGCGCGCCGATCCTCGCGGGCCTCGCCACGGGGATGCTGGCCTGGACCTACTGGTTCTACGGCTACTTCCTGGCGTTGCTCCTCGCGTGGCTCGCGGCGCTGGCGCTTTTTCGGGGGGAGCGCCCCCGAAAGGCGCTGATCCGCGGCTACCTCGTCGCCGGCCTCGCGTGCCTGCTCGTCGTCGCCCCGGGGGTCTGGGCGATGGCCGGGCGGCAGGCCGCCGGCGCCGTGCCCGGCGTCGCCGAGGGGGGCGGGAGCTGGCTGTCCTGGCCGGAGACCCTCCAGAACAACGTCGCGAGCACCCTGCACGGCTACCTCCTCCTCGAGCGGCACGGCCAGCCGATGTTCGGCAACCTCGCCTGGGGCGGCGGGGTCCTCGCCTGGCTGGCCCTCGGCCGGGAGCGCCTGCGCTTCGGCGGCTTCGCCCTGATCGCCCTGGCCTTCGCCCTGGGTCCCGTCCTGCCGGTGGGCGAGGGCCTGCCGATGCCCCACTACCTGTTCGCCTACCACCACCTGCCCTTCTTCGACCGCCTGTGGTTCCCCTACCGGCTCGTCGTCTTCGCCTTCCTCGCGGCCAGCCTCGGCATCGGCACGGCCCTGGCGCGGCTGCTCCCGCGCCTCGGGGGCGGGGCGCGCCGGGCCTGGCTGGTCGCGGCGCTGCCGGCGCTGGTCACCGCGGCCGAGCAGCACCGGCACCTGGCCTTTCCCCTGCTGCACCGCGACTTCCGCCCCCCGGCGGTCATGCGCTGGGTCGGCGAGGTCGGCGGCGGCCTCATCGAGCTGCCCATCGGCATCGCCCGCGTCTCGATCGCCTGGCAGGCCGTGCACCACCAGCCCACTTTCGGGGGCATGGGCGAGAACGCGCCGATCTTCTGGCCTCCCGGCTTCCGGCGGCGCCTTCGCAACGGCTTCATCCACGACCTCCGACAGCTCACCCGCGACCCCCGCACCGCCCTCGACTACGACCCGGCCGACCGGGAGCGGCTCGTGGCCGAGGGCTTCCGGTGGGTGGTGCTCGACCGGCACCTCGTCGACGCCGACCTGCACCGCTGGCCCTGGTACCGCCGGGCGAGCCCCGCGGAGCGCGACCGGGCGCCGTTCGCGGTGCAGGACCGGATCACCCGGGATCTCGGCGAGCCGGTGGCGGCGGAGGGGCCGCTGGTGGTCTGGGACCTCGTCGGCGGGGCCGAGCCGCCCGAAGACCTGCGCCCGACGCCGGCGAGCCTGAACGAGCGCACCTGGCCCACCGACGACATGCCCGCCTACGAGGCGCACTACCGGGAGCTCGGGCGCCTGCCGGCGGCGCCGGGGCGTCGCTGAGCCCGGGTGCGGGAGGCGGCCGGTTCGGATAGGCCGTCCTCCCTCATTCCGCCCCCCCCCTTGTTCCCGGGGAGGGGCGCGCCACCCGGGAGTTCCCATGCGCACGCTGTCCGCCGTGTCCCTCGTCCTGCTCGCCACCGCCCTCGCCTGCGGCGGGGGCTCCGACGACGCGAAGCCCGTCGAGGCGCCCCCCGCGCCCAAGGCCGCCGAGACCACGCCCTCCGCCGACAAGGGCACGGCCGAGGCCGGCGAGGCGGTCTGGACCTGCCCCATGCACCCGGAGGTCCGGCAGGACCACCCGGGCTCCTGCCCGAAGTGCGGCATGGACCTCGTCAAGGCCGAGCCCTCGGCCGAGCCCTCGGACGAGGCCGCCGGCGAGGACGCCGCCGGGACCGAGCCCTCCGGCGATGCCGCGGCCAGGCCCGTCCGCCGCGGCGGCAAGCTCAAGGGCGGCAAGCTCAAGGGCGCGAAGCTTCGCAACGCCCGCTGACCCGGCGGGGCGGTCGCGTCAGAAGCCGCCGCCGAACAGCACGTAGACGCTGCCGGCGTAGGTCCCGCCGGTGTCCTCCCAGGGGGCGGCCACGAGCACGTCGTCGTAGCCGTCCTCGTCGAGGTCGCCGGGAATCGCCACCGCCCGGCCGGCGTAGTCCCCGGCGCGCTCGCCGTACAGGCGCACGTCGGCGGCGGCGAGGTCGAGGCTGCCCGACGCGGGGCCGTAGACGACGTAGGCCGCCCCGGCGCCCGAGCCGTTCTCGTCGTTGCCGTAGGCGCCGACCGCCACGTCGTCGAAGCCGTCGCCGTCCACGTCGCCGCCGCCGGCCACGTCCATGCCCGCGAAGTCGCCGGCCCCCTCGCCGTACAGGGCCGCGTCGGCGCCCAGCGTCTCGTCGCCCGAGAAGGGGCCGAGGGCCAGGTAGGCGGCGCCGGCCTGCACGCCGACGGTGGAGTCGTAGGGGGCGCCGACGATCACGTCGGCGTGCCCGTCGCCGTTCACGTCGCCGGCGGCGGCGAGGGCGTAGCCGGCGTAGCCGCCGTCGGCGGGGCCGAGGAGGCGGGCGTCGGCCTCGTCGAGGGCGAAGCCGCCGGAGGCCGGGCCGAGGACGATGTAGGCGGCGCCGGCGTCCTTGCCGCCGTCGTCCTGGCCGTGGGCGCCGATGAGCAGGTCGGCGAGGCCGTCGCCGTCGACGTCGCCGGCGGCGGCGACGGCGCGGCCGGCGTAGTCGCCGCTGTTCTCGCCGATGATCTCGGCGTCGGCGGCGATGAGGTCCATGGCGCCGGTGACGGGGCCGCGCACGAGGTAGGCGGTGCCGGTGGAGGTGCCGCCGGTGTCGGCGCCGGAGGCGCCCACGAGGAGGTCGGCGTAGCCGTCGCCGTCGGTGTCGGGGAGCAGCGCGACGGCGTAGCCGGCGTAGTCGTTCGCCCGCTCGCCGACGAGCTTGGCGGTGGCGCGGGACAGGCTGAGGCTGCCGGTGAGGGGGCCGGTGACGAGGTAGGCCGCGCCGGCGTTGACGTCGCCGTCGTCGTCGCCGTAGGCGCCGATGAGCAGGTCGTCGAGGCCGTCGCCGTCCGCGTCGGCCCCGCCCGACACCGCCAGCCCGGCGTAGTCGTTGGCGCTCTCGCCGCTGAGGCGGACGGTGGCGTCTTCGAGGCGGGTGATGCCCGACAGCGGCGTGCCGACGACGTAGGCGCTGCCAGCCCCGGTGGCGGCGCTCGACTCGTAGTAGGCGCCGATGACGAGGTCGGGCGAGCCGTCCCCGTCGAAGTCGCCGGCGGTCGACAGGGAGCGCCCGGCGTAGTCGTAGCGGGACTCGCCGATGATCTGCCCGTCGGCGCTCCACAGGTCGACGTCGCCCTCGAGGCCGCAGCCGTTCATGCTGCCGTCGCAGTCGTTGTCGAGGCCGTCGCCGCAGACCTCGGCGGCGTCGGGGTTGACCGCGTCGTCCCCGTCGTCGCAGTCGCCGCCGACGGCGATGCTGCCCGAGGGCTGCTCGCAGGCCACCACCGCGCTGTCGGCGTCGCCGTAGCCGTCCCCGTCGCCGTCGGTGTACCAGGTGCCGGCGTCGGCCACGTCCTCGTCCTCGTCGTCGACCAGCCCGTCGCAGTCGTTGTCGACCCCGTCGCAGACCTCGGTGGCGCCGGGGTTGACGTCGTCCCGGTCGTCGTCGCAGTCCCGGTCGTTGTAGCGGTAGCCGTCGGGCCGCTCGCAGGCGGTGGTGGTGACGTCCGGGTCGCCGTAGGCGTCGCCGTCGGCGTCGCGGTACCAGGTGGTCGGGTCGGCGACGGCGTCGTCCTCGTCGTCGATGAGGTCGTCGCAGTCGTTGTCGATGTCGTCGCAGAGCTCGTCGGCGCCGGGGTTCACGTCGGCCCGGGTGTCGTCGCAGTCGGTGCCGTCGGCGACGTAGCTCGACGGGGCGGTGCAGGAGGCGAAGGCGATGTCCGGGTCGCCGTAGCCGTCGCCGTCGGCGTCGCGGTACCAGGTCGTGAGCGCCCCCTCGTCGACCTCGCCGTCGCAGTCGTTGTCGGCCTCGTCGCAGACCTCGTCGGCGCCGGGGTTCACGTCGGCCCGGGTGTCGTCGCAGTCGGTGTCGTCGGCCACCCAGCCGGACTCGCCGTCGCAGGACAGGGTGGACCGCCCGGGGTCGCCGTAGCCGTCGCCGTCGGCGTCGGCGTACCAGGTGTCGCCGGTGCTGTCGTCGACCTCGCCGTCGCAGTCGTTGTCGGCCCCGTCGCAGACCTCGGTGGCGCCGGGCCAGGTGTCCGGGTCCTCGTCGTCGCAGTCCTCGGCGATGCCGTAGCCGTCCCCGTCGAGGTCGTCGTCGGGGGTGGCCGGGTTGCAGTCGTCGCTCACGCCGTTGTAGGGGATCTCCTCGGCGCCGGGGTTGACGGAGGGATCGGTGTCGTCGCAGTCGGTGTCGGTCGGGTAGCCGTCGCCGTCGGCGTCGATGACCCCCGATCCGCCCGAGTCCTCGCCGCCGGTCGGCGCGGCGGCGGCGGTGTCTCCGCCCTTGGAGGAGGGGTTGCAGCCGGCGGCCGCCGGCGCGAGGCTTCCCGCCAGGAAGCCGAGGATGGCGAGCGCGCGCATGGGCCGACCTCCAGGTGGATGGGACGAGTATGCCAGAACGGAGCGGGCGAGGGGACGGGGCGGACGGCGGCGGAGCGGCGCTCCCGGTTCGCGGGAAACGCGCCTTTCGACTCGTGTCCGGGTTGGAGCGGGTGTGGCTGGCGGCGGACCGGGGCTGCAAGCCTTTTGTCAACCAGCTCGTGGTGGTGGGGGAGGGAACCGCGCCGCCGCCCGGTCTCGCCGAGGCGGTGGACCGGGCCGGGGCCGCGCACCCGGGCCTCGCGGTTCGGCTGCGCGGCTGGGGAGCCCGGACGCGGTGGGTGCCCGGCGAGGCTCCGGCCTTGCGGCGGGTGGCGGAGCCCTGGGAGGCCCGGGGGCCGGCGGCGTGGACCGCCGCCCCGCTCGACCCCCGGCGCGGGCCGGTCTGCGAGGTCGTCGCCGGTCCCGGCTTCCTGGTGTTCCGAACCCACCACGCGGTCACCGACGGCTCGGGAACCCTCGCCTTCGCCCGGGACGTGTTCGCGGCGCTGCGGGGGGAGGCGCCGCGGGGCTCGGCGCCGGGGCCCCTCCACGACGCGGCCCTCGTCCGCCGGGTCCGCCCCCCGGGGCCCGAGGCCCGCCCGCCGCCGAGCCGCCCCGACGCCGTGGCGCCGACGGGGATGCCGAGCGGGGGCGACGGGAGGCCGGTGTGGGCCCGGCGGACGGTGCCGGCCGGGCGGGGGGTGCTCGGCCGGGCGATGGCGGGCTTTCACGAGGCGGCGCGGCGCCTGGCCGGCGAGGGGACCGTGCGCGTGGCCGTGTCGGCGGACCTGCGGAGCCGCCTCGGGGTGGCCGACCTGTCCGGCAACCTGTCGAGCTTCGTGCACGTGGACCTCGACGCCGCCCCGCCCGCCGCGCTGCGCGCCCGGGTCGACCGCGCCCTGGCCGCCGGCGACGCCGAGGCCGTCCTCCTCGCCGCCGACAGGTTGCGGGGCCTGCCCCTCGGGCTGCTCGCCTGGGCCGGCCGGCGGGCGGCGCGCCGCCTCCTTCGCACCGGCCGCGCGCCGGCCTCGGGCACCATCTCCAACCTCGGGCGCGCCGACCTCGCCGCGCTTTCGGCCCCGGGGCTGCGCGCCGCCAGCGCCTTCTGGATCCCGCCGGGAAACCCGTCGAACCCGATGTTCCTCACCCTGGCGGGCGCCGGCGGGCGGGTCGAGATCTGCGCTTCATGTCCCGCCGCGCTGGCCGATGGTGGCAGGCTCGGGGCCTTCCTCGACATCCTCGCCGCCGCCGTCGCGGGCTGAGGCTCCGCCGGCGCCGGCCCCTCCCGGGGGTTGCGACGGCGGGGACCGCGAATAGAGGAAGGCTCCGGGCGGGCCGGTCGGTTCCGGCCCGCGACCCTTCGTCGATCACCCGACCGCCAATCCAGGGGACACCACGCATGGACCAGCCCGCGCGCGAAAGCGGCAGCCTTCCGAGCATCCTCGACCTTCCGATCCTGGCGATCCGCAACACGGTCGTCTTCCCGGTGCTCGCCTTCCCGATCAACGTCGGGCGGAGCAAGTCCCTCAAGGCCGTCGAGGAGGCCCTGCAGGACGGCAAGCTCCTCGGCATCCTCGCCCAGAAGGAGGCGCGCAACGACGACCCGGACACCGACGAGCTCTACTCCGTCGGCTCGGTGGTGCGCGTCCTCAAGAGCGTGAAGATGCCGGGCAACAAGCTCAGCGTGATCATCCAGGGCGTCGCCCGCATCGAGGTGCGCCAGTGGAAGCACACCGAGCCCTACCTCCGGGCCGAGGTGTCGGTCCACGAGGAGCCCACCGAGGTCTCGCAGGACCTCAAGGCGAAGATGGTGAACCTGCGCGAGCTGGCGCAGCGGCTCATCGATCTCTCGCCGCAGATCCCCGCCGAGGCGAGCTTC
This sequence comes from Deltaproteobacteria bacterium, assembly GCA_015489145.1. Lineage (GTDB taxonomy): Bacteria > Myxococcota_A > UBA796 > UBA796 > UBA2385 > S143-5. The sequence continues at coordinate 4,235 of WGAH01000114.1, read as the reverse complement.
CTCGTCCGAAGCATCGACAACCCCGGCGTCCTCGCCGACATCGTCGCGAGCAACCTCAGCCTGGGCGTCGACGAGAAGCAGGACCTGCTCGAGACCTTCGACACCTCCGGGCGCATCGACAAGGTGATCGCGCTGGTCAACAAGGAGATCCAGGTCCTCGAGCTGAGCAGCAAGATCCAGTCCGAGGTCAAGGGCGAGATGGACAAGGCCCAGCGGGAGTACTTCCTGCGGGAGCAGCTCAAGGCCATCCAGAAGGAGCTCGGCGAGGTCGACGACCGGCAGGAGGAGTTCGAGGACCTCCAGCGCTCGATCAAGAAGGCCGGCATGCCGCCCGAGGTCGAGAAGGTCGCCTTCAAGGAGCTCAAGCGGATGAGCCGCATGAACCCCGGGGCGGCCGAGTACACGGTGAGCCGCACCTACCTCGACTGGCTCATCGAGCTGCCCTGGTCGGTGAGCACCGAGGACAACCTCGACATCGACCGCGCCGCCCGCATCCTCGACGAGGACCACTACGACCTCGAGAAGCCCAAGCAGCGCATCCTCGAGTTCCTGGCGGTGCGAAAGCTCAAGAACGACATGAAGGGGCCCATCCTCTGCCTGGTGGGCCCCCCGGGCGTCGGCAAGACCTCGCTGGCCAAGAGCGTGGCCCGGGCCCTCGACCGCAAGATGGTGCGGATCAGCCTCGGCGGCGTGCGCGACGAGGCCGAGATCCGCGGCCACCGGCGCACCTACATCGGCTCCCTGCCGGGCAAGATCATCAAGGGCATGCGGAAGGCCGGCTCCAACAACCCGGTGTTCGTCCTCGACGAGATCGACAAGCTCGGCATGGACTACCGGGGCGACCCGTCGAGCGCCCTGCTCGAGGTCCTCGACCCCGAGCAGAACGACACCTTCATGGACCACTACCTCGACGTGCCCTTCGACCTGAGCAAGGTCCTGTTCATCGCCACCGCCAACCAGCAGCACCCGATCCCGCCCCCCCTCCGCGACCGCATGGAGATCCTCGAGATCCCCGGCTACACGATGGAGGACAAGCTCAAGATCGCGCGCAACTTCATCATCCCCGAGCAGCTCGAGGCCCACGGGATCACCGAGAAGCACTGCACGCTGCCCGACGAGGGCATCCGCTTCCTCATCGAGTCCTACACCCGCGAGGCCGGCGTGCGGAACGTGAAGCGCGAGATCGCCGCCGTGTTCCGCTGGGTGGCCAAGGAGGTCGCCAGCGGCCGCCTCGACGAGGAGCACCCGGTGGTGCTCACGCCCGAGAAGATCGAGGAGATCCGCGGCCCGATCCGGTACTTCAGCGAGGTGGCCGAGCGCACCAGCGTGCCCGGCGTCGCCACCGGCCTGGCCTGGACGCCCTCGGGCGGCGACATCCTGTTCATCGAGGCGACCAAGATGCGCGGCAAGGGGGCGATGAAGCTCTCGGGCTCGCTCGGCGACGTGATGAAGGAATCCGTCGCCGTCGCCACGAGCTACGTCCGCTCCAGCGCCGAGGAGCTCGGCATCGACGACTCGATCTTCGACCAGATCGACATCCACGTCCACGTCCCCACCGGCGCGGTGCCCAAGGACGGCCCCTCGGCGGGCGTGACGATGCTCACCGCCATCGTCAGCCTGCTCACCGGCATCACCGTCGACCCCGAGCTCGCGATGACCGGCGAGGTCACCCTGCGGGGGGCGGTGCTGCCCGTCGGCGGCATCAAGGAAAAGGTCCTCGCCGCCCACCGGGCCGGCATCAAGCGCATCATCCTCCCCGAGAAGAACCGCAAGGACCTCCCCGAGATCCCCGACGAGATCAAGGACGAGCTCGAGTTCCTGTTCTGCTCGCGCATGGAGGAGGTCCTGCGCCTCGCCCTCGGCGAGGAGGCCCTCGCCGAGCGGGCGCGGGCGCTGCGCGAGGCCCGCGCGAAGGGCGAGGAGCCCGCCGAGGAGGGGGCCGGCGCGAAGGTCGTCACCGACGAGGACAGCGTCGTCGAGGTCGGGCGCTGAGCCGCCGCCCCCCCGGCGACCGTTCGCCGGGGGGCGGCCTCAGGGCGCCTCGCAGGTCCAGGCGATGTCGGTGGTGCGATCGGTGTGGCCGTCGTCGTCGAGGTCCTCGCGGACCCGCCAGGCTCGCCCCTCGGCGTCCCGGTCGTAGCGGGTCCAGGTGACGGCGCCGCCGTCCTCGCGGTGCTCGACGCTGGCGAGGAAGCAGTCGCGCCAGGTGTAGCGGTCCTCGGCCCCCGCCCCGGCGGACTCGGTGCGGACGAGGAGCGGGTTGCCGGCGGCGTCCCGGGTCCAGGTGGTGACCTCGTCGACCGCGCCGTCGGCGTCCGAGTCCGTGCGGCGCTCCGCCTCCAGGGGGCCCGCGGGGTAGCGGGTCCAGTCCGTCTCGCGCGCCCAGTCCTCGACCCCGTCCGCGTCGTAGTCCCAGGCCTCGCGCACCGGAACCCCGTCGCGCCAGGTCCAGGTGGCCCGGGCGTCCGGGACCCCGTCGAGGTCCTCGTCGGTGGTCTGCTCGACGACGTGGCCCTCCTCGTCGGTGACGTAGGACCACCGGCGGTCGGGGCTGCCGTCGGCCCCGCGGTCGTAGGTGCCCGAGACCAGGGCGCCGTCCTCGTCGTAGGTCCAGGTGTAGAGGAAGGTCTGGCTGCCGCCGCAGCGCCAGCTCGTCGGGCGGTCGGCGTCCAGCCAGCCGCGGGCGCACACGAGGACGTCGGCGGGATCGGAGCCGCTGACGAGGTCGTAGGCGACGAGCAGCCCGCGCTCGTCGTAGCCGCGGCGCTCCCGGTCCGGGGGCAGGCCGTCGCCGGCGAGATCGGTGCTCAGGGTGACCAGGCAGTCGCTCCAGTCGGGCTCGGCGGCGTAGGGGCAGGCGCCGCCGGTGTCCGCCGCGGGTGGGGGCGGCTCGGGGGCGCACCCGAGGAGGAGCAGGAGCACCGCGCGCCGCCTTCAGCGCCGTTGGCGGGCGAGCCCCAGCAGCGCGAGCCAGGCCGCCAGCAGGCCCCCGGCGCCGGGGGCCGCGGCGCACAGCCGGCTGGGCTCGCCGGGCTCGGGCACGCCGTCCGGCTCCCAGTCCGAGTCGTCGGCGGGGCGCTCGACCTCGAGGCGGTAGGAAAAGGCGAAGCGCTCGTCGTCGAGGGTGCGCTCGGAGGTGACGGCGGCGACGAGGTAGACGGCCTCCTCCTCGCCGTCCAGCTCGATGTCGGCGGTGGCCTCGCCGGCCTCGTCCAGGGCGAGCTCCTCGTAGCGGGGGCCGTCGGCGTCCTCGACGACCAGCCAGCCCGTCCAGCTCCCCTCGCTGCCCGAATCGCCCTCGGCCTCGGTGGCCAGGCCGGCGTGGAGGGTTCCGGCGTAGGGGGCCTCCAGGGCGATGGCGGCGTAGGCCCACGGGCCCGGGAGGAGGTCCTCGGGCGGCTCGGTCCAGCCGTCGGTGCCGGTGCCGCTCCAGGTGTCGGCGAGGGAGTCGTCGCCCCAGCTCCCCTGGCCGGTGAGGACCTCCCGGTAGAGGTCGGCGCGCTCGTAGTCCAGCACGGTGTTGCGGGCCGCGAACAGGCCGAACTCCCGGGCGATGTCCCGGCCCTGGTCGGCGAGCTGCCCGGCGAGGGTCTCCAGCGGGTCGTCGGCGGCCTCGGCGGTCATCCAGCCGTCGCGGATGATGTCCGGGTCGTCGGTGTGTTCCTGGAGGTCGCGCAGCCAGATGAAGGCGCCGTACTGGTGCAGGGCGTCGAAGCCGCCCACCCCGTCGTCCATGTGGGTGAGGGGAAGGTAGGGCTGCCACAGGTAGGCGTAGAGGTAGGCGATGGCGGCGCGGCTGTCGGGGAGGGCCTCGCCGGCGGCCCAGGTGGCGCCGGCCTCCCAGTACCACCGGTCGGCCCAGCCGATGAAGGCCCCGGTGGCGTCCTGCATCGCGTGGAAGAACTCGTGGGCGGCGACGGCGTCCACCGCCAGGCTGTCGCCGAGGAGCGCGGCGTCCATCACGATGAGGGGCCAGCCCGAGCGGTCGACGGTGTAGTAGCCGTAGGCGCCGCTGATCGAGGGGGCCGGCGAGCCGCTGTTTCCGAGGTAGACGTTGAACAGGTACTGGTCGGTGCCGTGGGGGGCGTCCATGCCCCAGTCGTCGACGTAGACCGACCAGGCCCCCTCGAAGGCGTCGAGCATCGCCTCGGCGTCGTCGGTGGACACCGCGACCTCGTCGCCCCACTTCAGCACGAAGTTGGCGCTGGCGAGCTGGTGGGGGAAGTCGCCGAGGC
>WGAH01000113.1 GCA_015489145.1 Deltaproteobacteria bacterium | reverse complement strand
GCCCCGCCCACGGCCGCCGCGTCGTCCTCACCGGCGGCGCCGGCTTCATCGGCAGCGTGCTCGCGCCGCGCCTGCTCGCCGCCGGCTACCGCGTCCACGTCGTCGACCGCCTGATGTTCGGCGTCCACGGCATCCTGCCGCTGTTCATCCACCCGCGCTTCAGCTTCGCCAAGGTCGACATCCTCGACCGGGACGCCCTCGCCCGCGAGCTGGCCGGCGCCGACGCCGTGGTCCACCTCGCGGCCCTCGTCGGCTACCCGCTGTGCAAGAAGCTCCCGGACGAGGCGGAGCGCGTGAACGTCGACGGGACGCGCAACGTCGTCGAGCTGATGCCCCGGGACGCGCTGCTGGTCTACGCCTCCACCGGCAGCAACTACGGCGAGGTGGTGGGGGTCTGCACCGAGGACACGCCCCTCAATCCGCTGTCGCTCTACGGGCGCACCAAGACCGAGGCCGAGGCGATCTGCCGGGCCCGGCCGCCGGCGGTGTCCCTGCGCTTCGCCACGGCCTTCGGCCTGTCGCCGCGCATGCGCCTCGACCTGATGATCAACGACTTCACCTGGCAGGCGATCCACCGGCGCTACCTCGTGGTCTACGAGAAGCACTTCCGCCGCACCTTCCTGCACGTCGTCGACATCGCCCGGGCGATCCAGCACGTCCTCGACCGCCACGACCGGCTGGAGCACGACCTGTTCAACGTCGGGCACGACTCGCTGAACTTCACCAAGGAGGACATCGTCCGGCTGCTCCAGGACCGCCTCGACTTCCTGGTCTACTTCGCCGAGTTCGGCTCGGACGAGGACCAGCGCAACTACGAGGTGGACTACACGCGCTTCCGCTCCACCGGCTTCGAGGTCGAGGTGGACATCGGGCGGGGGCTCGACGAGCTGATCGGCGGGCTCCGGCACCTGCCCCTGCACAACCCCTACAGCAACGTCTGAGGAGCGGGGCGATGGCGGCGGAGGACTGGCGCGGGCGGCGGGTGCTGGTGACCGGCGGGCGGGGCTTCCTCGGCCGCCGGGTCGTCCGCCGCCTCGAAGAACGGGGCGCGCGCGTCGAGGCGGTGGGCCGGGCCGAGGCCGACCTGCGCGACCGCGACCAGGCCCGGGCCCTGTTCCGGGAGCGGCGCCCGGAGGTGGTCGTGCACTGCGCGGTGGAGGGGGGCGGCATCGGCTGGATGCGCCGCCACCCCGTCGAGGCCACCCGCGACAACGCGCTGATCAACGTGCACGCGCTGGACGCCGCCGCCGAGGCGGGGGCGCGGCTGTTCGTCGGCGTGTCCTCGGCCTGCGCCTACCCCCGCGACCTCCCGGTGCCCTTTCGCGAGGAGGACCTCTGGAAGGGCCGGCCGGAGCCCACCAACGCCGGCTACGCCGAGTCCAAGCGCCTGATGATGGAGCTCGGGGGGGCGATGCACGAGACCGGGCGCCTGGCGGTGGCCTTCCCGGTGCTCGCGAACCTCTACGGGCCCGGCGACGCCACCGAGCTCGAGCGCGCCCACGTCGTCGCGGCGCTGGTGATCCGGGCGCTGACCGCGCCCCCCGAGGCCCGGGAGCTCAGGGTGTGGGGCTCGGGGCGGCCGACCCGCGAGCTGCTGCACGTCGCCGACGCGGCCGACGGGGTGCTGGCGGCGGCGGAGCATCCCTCGCCGGAGCCGGTCAACATCGGCACCGGGGTCGAGACCTCCATCGCCGAGCTGGCCCGGGCGGTGGTGCGGGCGACGGGCCGCTCCCTGGCGGTGCGCTTCGACCCGAGCCAGCCCGACGGCCAGCCGCGCAAGTGCCTCGCCGTGGACCGGGCGCGGGAGCGCCTCGGGTGGGTGGCCCGCATCGACCTCGACGCCGGCCTGGCCGACACGGTGGCGTGGTACCGGGAGCGGGGCTTCGCCCCCCGGGGGGACTGATGCGCGCGGTGCTGCTGCTCGCGCTGGGCGGCTGCTGGCTGGAGCGGGTGACCGGCGAGCCGGAGCCCCTCGACCCGCGCTTCTACGAGGACGTGGAGCGCGCCCAGGGCGAGCCCGGCGTCGGCGGCGGCAGCGCCGTGCCCTTCGGGGACGTGGACGGCCCCAAGGTGAGGGTGTCGGGGGTGGTGGAGTCCGACTCCCCGGAGCCGGTGGCCATCGACGTGCGGGTGCCGGACCCGACGAAGCCGGGAGGGGTGGACGGCAAGGGCAAGCTCCTCCTCGACGCCCCGGGGCCCTTCGAGCTCGCCGTGCCGCGCAACCTCGGCGCCCTGGAGCTCCAGGCCTTCCAGGACCCCGACGACGACGGCCCCGGCGGCATGGACCCCTTCGCCGCGGAACGGCTGAACGTGGCCGGCGAGGACGTCAGCGGCCTCGTCCTCCACCTCGTGCCCGGGGCCCGGGGAAGCGGCGGCCCCGAGCACCACGAGGCGCCGCCCGGCGCCCCGGGGGGCGGCACCCCGGCCGACGCGCCGGCGCCCCCGCCGGGGCCCGGCGCCGGCCCGGGATCGGACGTGCCCTTCGCCGACTACGACGGCAGGACCGTCAAGATCAGCGGGGTGCTCCGCTGGGAGCCCGGCGGGGAGGCGGCTCCCGAGGGGGCCGGGGGCGTGGTGGTCGACCTCGACCTGTTCCAGCCCGACGCCGGCGCTCCGGGCGGACGGCGCATGCTCGGCAAGCTCAAGGTCGCGCCGGGCCCCTGGTCGGTGGAGCTGCCCGAGGACTTCGGGCCGGTGCTGTTCGAGGCCTTCATCGACCGCGCCGGCGACGGGCCGAGCCCCGGCGACCCGATGGGAGCCTACGCGGGCAACCCGCTGGTGGTGGGCCGGAGCGACGTCTCCGGCGTCGACATCGAGCTGGCGGTGCGCCCCGACGGGCGCATGCCGGAGGGCGCCCCCCAGGGCCGGCCGCCGGGCCGCCGACCGGGAATCTGATCGCGCACCCGGCGTACACTGGTCGGGCGCCGGCGGGCTTCGGCGGCGGGAGGAACGATGGCGGACGGCACGACCAGCGGCACGACCACCTGGGGCGAGAAGCCGAGCAGCGAGGAGCGCACCTTCGCCATGCTGGCCCACGTCGCGGTGCTCATCCTGCCGATCCTCGGCCCCCTGGTGATCTGGCTCGTCAAGAAGGACAGCTCGCGCTTCGTCGCCTACCACGCGGTGCAGGCGATGATCTTCCAGGTGATCGCCTGGGTGATCGGCGGCGCGCTCTGCTGCGGCCTCGGCACCGTCGCCGGCTGGGTCGTCGGCGTGATGTGGGCGCTGAAGGCCAACGACGGGGTTTGGGAGGGCTACCCCCTCATCGACCGCTTCGGCGCCGACGCCTGAACCCGCGCCGGCGGTCCCCGCCGATGACCGCCCGATGGCATCGCCCACGCGCGGCGGGCCCGGCGGTTGGTGCGGCGCTCCGCCCTTTGCTAATGTCGGGCACCCGCGGGCGGCCGGTGACGCCGCACCATGGAGGCTCCGATGGCAGCAGGCCTCGTCTTGCTCCTGGCCGGAACGGCCCTCGCCGCCGAGGTGCCCGAGGCGCCAGGCGACCTCACGATCACCGAGTTCATGGCCGAGCCCGGCTCGGGCATCCCGAACTACTACGGCGAGTGGTTCGAGATCTACAACGCCAGCGGGCGGAACCTCGACCTCAACGGCCTCGAGATCCAGGGCACCACCGGGGTCGACGACGGTTTCACCATCGAGACCACCCTGCTGCTCGCCGCGGGCGACTTCCTGGTGTTCGGCGTCAACGACGACACCTCGCTCAACGGCAACATCGACGTCGACTACGTCTACGACCGGTCCAGCTTCCCCCTCGACAGCGCCACCGACACGATCAAGCTCGTCTACGGCGGCGTCACCATCGACAAGGTGACCTGGGACTCGTCGGACTGGCTCGTCGCCGAGGGCTACGCCCACCAGGCGAACAACAACGCCTTCGACCTCGAGTGGGCCAACGACCTGCCCTACAACTGGTGCTCCTCGGACGTCTTCATCAGCGGTTCGGGCGAGTACGGCACCCCCGGGGTCGCCAACACCTGGTGCGACGAGAGCAACAACGACAGCGACGGCGACGGCTACACCGAGGCCTCGGGCGACTGCGACGACACCGACCCCTACGTGAACCCCGACGCCGTCGACGGCTCGGAGGACCCCTACGGCGTCGCCAACGACGACGCCGACTGCGACGGGGTGCGCGACGACGGCGACACCGACGACGACGGCGACGGCTACGCCGAGGTGGACGGCGACTGCGACGACGACAACGCGGCCTTCTACCCGAACGCGCCGGAGCTGATCGACGGCTTCGACAACGACTGCAACGGCTGCGCCGACGACCTCGACAACGACGGCGACGGCTGGACCGAGTGCCCCACCGACGCCATGCGGTACTGCGGCACCGACCCGAACAAGGACGACGCCTGGTGCGAGGACAACCCCTCCGATCCGGCCTGCGTCTACGACTACGACTGCGACGACGCCGACAACCTCGTCTACCCCTGCGCGGTCGAGACGCCCTACAACGGCGTCGACGACGACTGCAACGGCGTGGACGAGTGCGACGTGGACGGCGACGGCTACGAGGCCGAGGAGTGCCCCGACGAGAGCGTGCAGTACCCCGACAAGGATCGCGACTGCGACGACAGCGACCCGGAGGTGCACCCGGGGGCCTCGGAGGGCGACCCGGCCGAGGGCGGGCAGGCCGACGGCATCGACAACGACTGCAACGGCGTCGTGGACGATCCCTACCAGGACGAGGACGGCGACGGCTGGACCAAGGCCGACGGCGACTGCCTCGACGACGCCAACGACCCCGACTCGCCGCTGGTCTACCCGGGGGCCGAGGAGCTGTGCAACGACCTCCTCGACAACGACTGCAACGGCCTCTACAACGACGGCTGCGAGGACTCCGCGAGCTACGCGGTCGTGCGCGGCGGGGGGCTGTGCGGGGTGGCCCCGGCGCGGGGCGCGGTGGGCGGATCGGCGCTGCTGCTGGTTCTCTCGACGATCCTGGCCGGCACCCGCCGGCGTCGTGGAGGCGCGTGATGCTCGGAAGTCTCGCCCTGGCCGCCCTGGTGGGGCTGGCCCATGCCCAGTCCGCCGACGGCTCGGTGGACGTCAACCTGTACCGCGCCTACCCGGACGCCTACGGCTACCTCGGCCTGCCCGGGGCGGCGACGCTGGGCAACCTCCAGCTCGGCGTCGGCTACTGGATGAACTACGCCAACGACCCGGTGGTCCTCACCCTCGACGGCGAGCGCGTCTCGCCGATTCCCGGCGGGGCCGAGGGCGACTCCGGCGACGGCCTGGTCGACGACCGGGTCGTCGGGCAGTTCCAGCTCGGCATGGGCTTCACGCGCTTCTTCTCCATCGCCTTCGACCTGCCGATGGCGATGTGGCAGGACGGCTACGCGCCGGCCAGCCTCCAGGACCCGACGGGCGCCCGGGAGGCCTTCGCCAGCTCGGGGCTCGGCGACCTGCGCGTGCAGCCCAAGTTCGTCGTCATGGACCGCGAACACGGCCCCTTCGGCCTCGCCGTGGCGGTGCCGGTCGGCGTGCCCACCGGCGACGGCGCCTCGCTCATGGGCGAGGGGGCCTTCACGACGGCCCCGCAGGTGGTGGCGGAGTTCTCGAACGGCTCGATCGTCCAGCGCGACTACACCTTCCGCACCGCGATCATGGGCGGCTACCTCGTGCGCCCCGAGGACCGCGTGCGGGACGTTCACTTCGGCAACGAGATCCTCTACGGCCTGGCGGCGGGCTGGCACGTCGCCAGGCCGTAGAGGATCTCG
>WGAH01000112.1 GCA_015489145.1 Deltaproteobacteria bacterium | reverse complement strand
ATGCCCGAAGACGCCCACCGTTCCGGCGTGGTGGCCCTGGTCGGGCGCCCGAACGCCGGCAAGAGCACGCTCCTCAACCGCGTGCTCGGCGAGAAGCTCGCGATCACCTCGCCGCGCCCGCAGACCACCCGCAACCGCATCGTCGGCATCCACACGCGCCCCGACATGCAGGTGGTGCTCCTCGACACCCCGGGCATCCACGAGCCGGGCACCCCGCTGAACCGGGCGATGGTGCGCCTCGCCCGCACCGCCGTGACCGAGGCCGACGCCGCCTGCTGGGTCTTCGACGCCGAGCGGGCCGCCCGGCAGCACGCCCGGGGCAAGCCGATCCTCCACCCGGGCATCGAGGCGATCGCCCGCCTCCTCGACGAGGCCGGCGTGCCCTCGGTCGTGGCGGCCAACAAGATCGACCTCGTCAAGAAGCCGCTGCTCCTGCCGATCATCGACGCCCTCTCCAAGCGCCTGCCCGCCAGCCCCGTCATCCCGATCTCGGCGCTGGCCGGCGACGGCGTGGACGCGTTGCTGGCCGCCTGGCGCGAGCGCCTTCCCGAGGGCCCGCCCCTCTACCCGGCCGACCACCTCACGACCCAGTCCGAGCGCTTCGTCGTCGCCGAGCTGATTCGCGAGAAGATCTTCCGCCTCACCCGGCAGGAGGTGCCCTACGCCACCGCCGTGGTGATCGAGCGCTTCGAGGAGGAGCCGCTGCCCGGGGAACCCGCGGGGGAGGGCGGCGAGGCGCGCGGCCGGGTCGTGATCTTCGCCCGCATCCTCGTCGAGCGGCCCAGCCAGAAGGGCATCGTCATCGGCAAGGGCGGCCGGATGCTCAAGCGCATCGGCACCGAGGCCCGCAGGGAGATCATGGCCCTGCTCGGCACGCGGGTCCACCTCGACCTGCACGTGAGCGTCAAGCCGCGCTGGAGCAGCGACCCGCGCATGCTCCGCGAGCTCGGCATCGAGGAAGGGTAGGGGAGAAAGGGTAGGGGAGAGCGCCCGAACCCGAGGAGGACCGATGCTTCCCGTCGTGGCCATCGTCGGCCGGCCCAACGTCGGCAAGTCCACGCTGTTCAACCGCATGGTCGGCCAGCGCAAGGCCCTGGTCCACGACCGCCCCGGCGTCACCCGCGACCGGCTCACCGCCCGGGCCGAGTGGGAGGGCCGCGAGATCGTCCTCGTCGACACCGGGGGCTTCGAGCCCGACCTCGCCGCGCTCCCCGAGGGCGACCTGTTCCGGGTGGTGCGCGAGCAGGCCGCGGCGGCGATGGCCGAGGCCGACGTCGTGATCCTCGTCGTCGACCGGCAGGCCGGGCTGACCCCGGCCGACCGCCTCACCGCCGACATCCTGCGCCGCAGCGGCCGGGCCGACGGCCGGGTGGTGGTGGCGGTCAACAAGTGCGACGGACCCCGCCACGACCTCGACGCGGTGGAGTTCCACGAGCTCGGCCTGGAGCCCCTGATCACGATCTCGGCCGAGCACGGCCGGGGCATGCTCGAGCTGTGGGAGGCGGTGGGCGAGCGCCTGCCCCCGCCGGCGGACGAGCCCGAGGACGACGACGCCGCCGAGCTCCGCATCGCGATCATCGGCAAGCCCAACATCGGCAAGTCCACGCTGGCCAACCGCCTCCTCGGCGAGGAGCGCCTGGCGGTGCACGACATGCCGGGCACCACGATGGACGCCGTGGACGTGATCCTGGAGGACCCGGAGCGCCCGGGGCGGCGCTACCGCCTCGTCGACACGGCGGGGGTGCGCCGAAAGACGCGCATCGACGACGACCTCGAGACCCGCGCCACCCTGCACGCGATCCGCACGATCGAGCGCTGCCACGTCACCCTGCTCATGCTCGACGGCGAGCGCGGCGTCACCAACCAGGACGCCCGCCTCGCCTCGCTGGTGGTCGACCGGGGCCGGGCGCTCGTCCTCCTCGTCAACCGCTGGGACCGGGTGCGCGAGGACCCGGAGCGCAACGTGCGCGTCGTCGAGGACGAGATCCGCCGCGAGCTGCCCCACGTCGCCGCCTGGGCCCCGCGCCTCTACATCTCGGCGCTGACCGGCAAGGGCTGCCACCGCATCCTGCCCCTGGTCGAGCAGGTGTTCGCCGAGTTCGACCGGCGGGTGCCCACCGGCGAGCTCAACCGCTTCCTCGAGGCCGCCGTCGCCGCCTCGCCGCCGCCCCAGAAGCACCACCACCGGGTGCGCCTCAACTACGCCACCCAGCCCCGGGTGCGCCCGCCGACCTTCGTGATCTGGTCGAACAGCCCCGACGCGATCAAGGCGCCCTACCGCCGCTACCTCGAGAACCGCCTGCGCGAGGCCTTCGGCTTCCAGGGGACGCCGATCCGCCTGCACCTGCGCCGCAAGCGCAAGCCCGGCGAGCCCCGGTCCGAGGGCGGGGCGTGATCCGCGTCCTCGAGGACCGGGTCGTCAACCGCATCGCCGCTGGCGAGGTGGTGGAGCGGCCCGCCAGCGCGGTCAAGGAGCTGGTCGAGAACGCGCTGGACGCCGGCGCCCGGGTGCTCCGGGTCGAGCTGTCCCGGGGCGGGCGCGACCTCGTGCGGGTCATCGACGACGGCGCGGGCATGGACCGCACCGACGCCACCCTGTGCCTCGAGCGCCACGCGACGAGCAAGATCCGCGACGACGCCGACCTGTTCCGCATCGCCACCCTGGGCTTCCGCGGCGAGGCCCTGCCGAGCATCGCCGCCGTGAGCCGCTTCGAGCTCCGCACCCGCCCGGCCGGGGCCGAGGAGGGCACCCGGGTGGTGGTGGAGGGGGGGCGCCTGGTGACGGTGGAGGCCGCCGGCTGCCCGCCGGGCACCGAGGTGACGGTGCGGTCGCTGTTCTTCAACGTGCCGGCCCGGCGGCGCTTCCTGCGGACGGTGCCGACCGAGCTCGGCCACTGCCTCGACGCCGTGACCCGCGAGGTGCTGGTGCGCCCGGAGCTCGACGTGACCGTCACCCACGAGGGGCGCACGGTGATCCGCGCCCCGGCGGTGGCCGACCGGGCGCGGCGGGCGGCGGCGCTCCTCGGGGCCCACGGCAAGGCCCTGGTGCCGGCGCGCTTCCGGGCCGGGGTCCTCGAGGTCGAGGCCCTGCTGAGCCCGGTGGGGGTCCACCGCGCCGACGCCCGGGCGAGCACCTGGCTGTACGTCAACGGCCGCTTCGTGCGCGACCCGGTGCTGCGCCGGGCGGTGCAGGAGGCCTACCGGGGCATCGTGCCCAAGGGCCGCCACCCGACGGTGGTGCTCGAGGTGCGCCTGCCGCCGGAGCACGTCGACGTCAACGTCCACCCGGCCAAGATCGAGGTGCGTTTCCGCCACGGCCGCGAGCTGCGGGCGGCGGTGGCCGAGGGGCGGACGGGCGCACCGGGCGGCGAA
>WGAH01000111.1 GCA_015489145.1 Deltaproteobacteria bacterium | reverse complement strand
GGCCTGTCGACTCATCTCCACCTGGAGGGAGGAGGCCAGCGAGGCGGCGTCCTCCACCTGCCCCTGCTCGATGCCCACCCGGGCCCGGGCGTTCACCACCTGGTCGAGGGCGGCGTCGATGTCGTCGAGGGAACCGGCGAGCGCATCGGCGTCCCCGGCCTCCATCGCGTCGGCGATGTCGTCGAAGACCGCGAACACGTCCGTGTCCCCCTGGAACACCGAGCTGCCGTCGAAGCCGGTGGTCACCTCGATCCCCTCGCCCACCTTCACCGACGGTTCGTCGGTGCTCCCGCCGTAGCTGCCGTCGCTGGCGAAGGGCTCGGCGTCGTAGGCGGTGCCCCCGAAGACGTGGCGACCACCGAAGTCGCTGTTGGCCAGGCCGAGCACGTCCTCGCGCAGGGCCCGCACCTCGTCGGCGGCGGCGGCGCGTTCCTCGTCGGTGTAGGTCTCGCTGCTCATCTGCACGGTGAGCTCGCGGAGGCGGCTCAGCCGGTCGCCCACCGCGTCGAGGGCCTGGTCCGCCGTGGCGAGCAGGCCGTCCGCGAGCTCGCCGTTCGCCAGCCAGGTCTCCTGGTCCGCCGCCGCCGCCTGGACGCGCTGCAGGCGCGCGTACTCCGCCGGCGCGTCGGAGGGCCGCGACACGCGCCTGCCCGTCGAGGCCACCTCGATGGCCCGGGCGTTCGCCGCCCCGAGGCGCACGATCTGCCCCTGGAGCATGTCCATCCGTCCAAACCAGGTCGCGCGGGTCACGGGCATCAGCGCACCACGTCCATCAGCTCGCCGAGCAGGGAGTCGGCGGTGGAGATCACGCGGGAGGCCGCCTCGTAGGCCGCCTGCCACTCGAGCAGCGACGCCGCCTCCTCGTCGAGGTCCACCCCGCTCACGGCGTCGCGCAGGGAACTGAGGTCGTCGACGAGGGCCTCGTTCGTCTCGGCGTCGAGGCTGGCCGTCGACACGCTGCTGCCGACCGTGGAAGCCAGGGAGGACAGGTAGCGGGAGCCCGTCTTCGTGCCGCCGTCGAACAGCGCCTCGTCCTGGAGGGCGACGAGGGACTGGAGGTTGTCGCTGTCACCCGCCTCGGCGGTGCTCGCCCCGGCGGCGGCGATGAGCGAGGGGTCCTCCGCGAGGTCCGAGGCCACCGCGAAGCTCGCGGCGGGGGAACCCGCGTCGTAGCTGAAGAAATCGCCCCCCGCGTCGCCGTTGGCGTCGTAGCCCGCCGCGTGCTGGGCGTTGAAGGCATCGGCGAAGGTGCTCGCGAAGTCGTCGAGCTTGGAGAGCACGGAAGACGCCACGTCCCAGGCGTCGAGCAGGCCCCCGGCGGCGCCGCCGAGATCGTCGCTCACGTCGATGGTGCCGCTGTCGGCGGACACCGTGACCTTCGGGGTTCCGTCGGCGTCGGTCGACACCGACAGGGTCCGCGCCGTCGCGCCGCTCACGACGGCGTGGCCGCCGACGAACAGGGTGACCTGCCCGTCGGCCCCGAAGCTGGCGGTGGCGCCGATGGTCTCGGCGACGTCCTGCACGAGCTGGAAGGCCTGGTCGGCGTAGTCCGCCGAGGCGTCGGCCCCGCCGGAGGCGGCGATGCGCGCGTTGAAGCCGGCGATGGCGTCCAGCGAGGCCTGCACGTCCTCCACCCGGGCGGTCACCTCGTCGACGATGCCGCTCATCTCGGTGCGGAGGGTGTCGTCGGTGCGGTTCACCGCGGCGGCGAGGCGGCTCGCCGCGTCCACCGTCTCGAGCCGGGCCGCGTCGTCGGAGGGATCGGCCCGCAGCGCGTCGAGCTGGTCGAAGAAGTCCTCGTAGGCGCTCACCACGTCGGTCCCGGCGCCTTCCTCGAAGGTGGACTCGATGGCCGACAGCCGGTCGAGGGCCGCCTTCGACCGGGCCTGGTCTCCCAGGGAGGAGGTGAGCCGCGCGTCGAGGAGCTGGTCGGCCATGCGGCCCGTGCCCGTGGCCCGCGCCCCCTGCCCCAGCATGAGGCCGTAGCGACGCACCGGGTCGGCCACCGTGGAATTCAGGGTGCGTCGGCTGTAGCCCTCGGTGGTCGCGTTGGTGACGTTCTGGGCGACCACCGACAAGCCGGCGGAGGCGACCCGCAGGCCGCTCCGTCCGGCGCTGAGCGCGTCGAGCAGGCTCACGGCTTGCGCCCCCGCAGGCGCCCGTTCCAGGCGTAGACGACCGGCGGCCCCTGCGGGGCCACCGACTCGAGGACCTCGAGGCCGGCCCGCAGCACCGCGGAAAGCCGGGCATCGAGGCGACGAAGGCGGTCGAGGGCCGCGATCAGCTCGGAATGGTCGGTGTCCACGGTGGCCGGGTCCACCAGGCCGAGCTGGAAGAGCAGGTCCTGGCGGCGGCGGGTCGCGGACTGGAGCGCCGCCGCGTCGAGGCGCTTCGCGGCGTCGAGCTGCTGCTCGGCGGCCTCGGCCGAAGCGCGCACCAGCTCGAGGGTGGCGTCGTGCATCGGCTAGAACCCGGCCAGGATGCCGTCGATGGTGGCCTCGATGTCGTCGGGCGTGCCGAGCGTGCCCGAGGCGATGTCGGCGCGCGCCTGGGCCACGGCGTCACCCCGAACCTCGGGGAGCGCGCCGGCGGCATCGCGCAGATCCTGGATGAACCGGGCCTCGGAGGACAGGCGGACGCGGTCGCCCGCGGCGTCGCTGGCCTTGCCTCGGGCGCCCTTGCCCGATCCCCGGACGCCTTCGACCTGCTGCAGAGGAAGGGACGCCTGGATCTTCATGGAAACCTCCAGTCGTCTCTTCGGACGGTCCCGCGGGAGGGTTTAGCGGCCTTTCGGATCGGCCCGTCCATCGCTTGAGGCGGCCGGCCCGAGATCCACCCATCCCGAAGGATCGACCGGAACTCCGTCGCGCCTCACCTCCAGGTGCAGGTGCGGCCCGGTCGACCGGCCGGTCGACCCCACCTCGCCGATCACCGTCCCGGCGGCCACCCGCTGTCCCGGCTCGACCCGGGTGTCCCGGCAGTGGGCGTACAGGGTCGTCGTGCCGTCGTCGTGGGCGATCTCGACGACCTTGCCGTAGCCCCCCGCCCAGCCGGCCCGGCGCACCGTCCCCGCGGCCACCGCGGCGATGGGGGTGCCCTCGGGCGCGGCGATGTCCACGCCGTCGTGCTTGCGCCGGTGGCCGGTGATCGGGTCCCGACGCCACCCGAAGGCCGAGGTGATGCGCCCCACCAGCGGGCGCAACCAGCGTCCGCCATCCCGCCGCGCGCCGGAGATCCGGGGCATCGCCCCGCCGACGGCCGCGGCGGGAGCCGCCGTCTCGCCCCAGCGGCGGCGGAGCTGCGCGGCCACCCCGAGGTCGCCGCAGCGCGCGATCGCCGCCGCCAGCTCGCGGTCCATGAGCCCGCCGAACATCTCCCAGGCGCCGCCGCCCATCGCCCCCTCGGGCATCGCCTTGCGCAGCTCGCCGACGAGCTGCTCGGCGAGCACCTCCTCGAAGACCTCGGCCGCCCGGTCCCGGTCGAGGCGGCGCAGCTCCGCCGGGTCGCGGCCGGCCAGCATCCCCAGGCTACCGAGCGCGTCGAGGCCCATGGCCCTACAGCACCTTCAGCTCGGCCTGCATGGCGCCGGCCGCGCGAATCGCCACCAGGATCTGGATGAGGTCCCTCGGCTTCACGCCGAGGTCGTTGAGCGCGCCGACGAGGTCGCCGATGGTCGTGCCGTCCACCACGAGGAGCTGGCCGTCCTCCTCCTCGACCCGGATGCCGGTGTTGTGCGTCACCGCCGTCTTGCCGGCCGACAGGGGCGCGGGCTGGGAGACCTCCTCCTTCCGGTTCACCTGGATCGAGATGCCGCCGTGGGCGATGGCCACCGGCGCGATGCGGACGTCGGCCCCCATCACCACCGTGCCGGTGCGCTCGTTCACCACGACCACCGCCGGGCGGTCCACGTCCACGTCCACGCTCTCGACCCGGGCGACGAGCTGCACCACCCGGTCCTTGTAGTCCTCGGGCACGAGCACCGTGACGGTGCCGGCGTCCCGCGCCGCCGCGATGGGCGTGCCGAACTCCTCGTTGATCGCGCTGGCCAGGCGCGTCGCGGTGGTGAAGTCCGGCTCGTCGACGAGGAAGTCCACGTGGTCCGCCTTCGAGAGGTCGAGCCGGTTGGGGTTCTCCCGCTCGACGATCGCCCCCTGCGGGATCCGCCCCACCGTCGGGTGGTTGCGCGCCGCGCCGGAACCGCCCTGCTCGACGGTGTAGCCGCCGATGACCAGCGGCCCCTGGGCCGTGGCGTAGGCCTCCCCGTTGGGGGCGTACAGGGGCGTGATCTGGAGCACCCCGCCCTCGAGGCTCGTCGCGTCGCCGGTCGAGCTCACCTCGACGTCGAGGCGGTGGCCCGGGCGGGCGTCCGCCGGCAGCCGGGCGGTGACCATGACCACCGCGACGTTGCGGGACAGGATCTCGTCCGTGGACAGGGTGAAGCCGAGGCCCTGGAGGCGGTTCGCCAGGGCGCGGATCGTGGCCTCGTTGCGGCGCGAGTCGCCCGTGCGGGCGAGGCCGGTGACGAGGCCGTAGCCAAAGAGAAGGTTGTCCCGCACGCCGTAGACGCTCGCGATGTCCTTGACGCGGGCGCCCCGGGCGGGGGCCGCGACGAAGATGAGCGGCAGGAGGAACAGGAGCAACCGGCGCATGCGGGCAACCTCCAGCCGCCCTTTCGGTCGTCGGGCGCCGCGCTTGAGCCCCCGCGGGCAAAAAAAAACCCGCCGGGGCGGCCCGGCGGGGCGGCGTTCAGAACGGCCAGACGCGGTCGACGACGCGGGTGCCGACCCCGGGCCCCTGCTTGTCCCCCACGGGGCCGGTGCCGACGAACTGGATGTGGCTGTCGGCGATGTAGGTGCTCGCCACGGTGTTGTCGGCCTGGATGTCCCGGGGCCGCACCTTGCCCGCGACGACGAGGGTCTGGGTCTCGCGGTTGACCCGCACCTCCTTCTGCCCGTAGATCACGAGGTTCTTGTTGGGCAGCACCTCCACGACCTCGCAGGTGACGCTGCCGACGATCTTGCCCTGGCGGCGCGTCGCCCCCTCGCCGGTGTAGTCGGAGCTGCCGTTGATCGAGAAGCCGATCTCGCCGCCCATGCTCGGGTTGGCGTCGGTGATCTTCGTGCCGAGGCCGAACAGCGAGTCGATCCCCCCGCCGACGCTGGAGTCGCGCGAGGTCGAGGTGTCGGCGAGGATCTCGGTCATCGTCTCGTCGTAGATGTTGACGGTGATGAGGTCGCCGACCCGGCGGGCGTTGCCGTCCATGCCGATGAGCGCCCGGGCCGAGACCTCGTTCCACAGGCTGCCGGCCGGCACGGCCGCGTCCCGGTCGTCCGGGGGCAGCTTCACCACGGCGGCGTCGAGGTCGCTCGCCTCGCCCTCCGGGGCCGCCGCGTCCCCGGCGGCGCCCGCGTCGGGCGCCTTCCCCGCGTCGGCCGCGGGGGACGCCGTGCCGTCCGGGGCCGGCTCCTCCGCCGCGCGCGCCGGAGCCGCGATCCAGGCGCCGAGCAGCGCCGCCGTGATCCACCTCATCGTCCACCTCCGGCCCGAACCAGGTCGGGCTCCACCAGCACACCCTCGACCACCCCCGTCGTCGACGGGCTCGCCACCTTGACGACCTCGCCGAGGCGGGCGTCCTCCACCAGGCGCCCCGCCACGGTCACGCGCAGGGCGCCCCGCTCCACCTCCAGGGTGACCGGGTCGCCGCGCCGGGCGTCGGGCACCGGGCGCACGACCCGCGCGGTGACGGGATCGCCGGCGTCGAGGTGGGTTCGCGCCTCCCAGGGCCCGGAACCCTCCTCCACCGGCGCCCCGGCGAGCAGGGCCAGGGGCACGCGCCCCGTCGCCAGGCTCACCGTCTCGCCGGGCTCGGCGGGGCGGGCGGCGACGGGCGCCTCCACCCAGACCGTGACGCGCGGCCGCACCCGCACGTCCGTGCAGACCTCGCCGCCGGCGACCCCGGTGAGGCGCAGGTCGGCGTGCCCGCGAAAGTCCTCCCGGGGCGAGCTCTCGACGTGGACGGCCGCGCCGGGGGGGCAGCGCCAGGCGGCGCCGAGGCCGAGCCAGCCCACGTCCACGTCCTCCGTCCGGACGCCGACCCGCTCGGCCACGTGCCGCCTCACCGCCTCGATCACCGCCTCCTCAGCCCCCCCCTCGGCCGCGGCGCCGGCGGGAGCGAAGCCGACCAGGAGCAGCGCGAAGAACCCGGATCGCCGCGCGCTCACGGCCGCCTCACCGCTTCAGCGCGGCGGTCTTCTGGAGCGTCTCGTCCGCCGCCTCGATGACCTTGCTCGTCAGCTCGTAGGCGCGCTGGGCCATGATCATGTCGATCAGCTCCTCGGCCACGTCGACGTTGCTCGACTCCAGGGCGCCCTGCTGGAGCTGCACGCCCCCGTCCGCCGGGTCCATGACCAGGGGTTCGCCGCTCTCGGGCGTCGCCGCGTACAGCCCCGAACCCAGCGGCTGGAGGCCCGAGGGGTTCACGAAGTCCACGAGGTCGATGGTGCCGAGCACCACCGGCTCCGTGTCCCCCTCCCAGGTCGCGCTCACGGTGCCGTCGGTGTCGATGGTGATCGTGTCGACACCCTCGGGGATCTGGATGCCCGAGGTGAGCTTGAGCCCGGTGCTCGTCACCAGCTCGCCGTCGGCGTTGGTCGAGAAGCTGCCGTTGCGCGTGTAGCGCTCGTTGCCGTTCGGGTCCTCCACCGCGAAGAAGCCGCGCCCGAGGATCGCCACGTCGAGGGGGTCGTTGGTGACCTGCGGCGCGCCGGGGCTGAAGTCCTGCTCCACCGAGGCGAGGCGGGTCCCCGTCCCGAGGCGGGAGCCCGCCGGCCGCGGCGTGTCCGCGCCGCGGGACCCGGAGGGGAGCTCCTGGTAGACCAGGTCCTCGAAGTTCTCGCGGCTCTTCTTGAAGCCGGTGGTGCCGACGTTCGCCAGGTTGTTCGCGATGTTGTCGATGCGGTGCTGCTGGGCCGTGAGCCCGGTCGCCGCCGTGTAGAGCGCCCTCATCTGGACCTCGCCAGCTCGTTGAGTCGGCCATCCAGCTCGTCGGAGGTCTGCATGGCCTTCTGGTAGAAATCGAAGTAGCGGCCGGCCTCCACCAGCTCGGTCATGCCCTTGATCGGGTCGGCGTTGCTCCCCTCCAGGGCGCCCTGCACCAGCTCGACCCCCTCCGCCGGCCGCGTCGGGCCCAGGGCCCGCCAGTGCCCGGCCCCCACCGGCTCGATGTCGTCGGCGATCACCACCGACAGCCGCCCGATCTCGTCGCCCTGGTCCGTGGTGATGCGGCCGTCGGCGGCCACCGTGATCGTCGTGTTCTCCGGGACCTGGATGGGACCGCCCTCCCCGAGCACCGCCTCGCCGGCGGCCGTGACCAGGCGCCGCTGATCGTCGAGGCGGAAGCGGCCGTTCCGCACCAGGAGCTCCTCGCCCGAGGGGCCTTCCACCCGGAAGAAGCCGCGCCCGCGCAGCGCGACGTGCGTGCTCACGCCGTCGCGCTCCACCGGCCCGTCCGAGAGGTCGATCCGGCGCTCCCCGACGCGCACGTAGGCGTCGCGAAAGCTCCCGCCGTCGGCCCGCCCGGTCGCCTCGAAGGCGACGCGCTCCCCCTTGAAGCCCTCGGTGCCCATGTTCGCCAGGTTGTTGCCGAGCACCTCGAGGTGGCGCCAGGCCGCGACGGCCCCGCTCAGCGCCGGGTAGATGTCCCTGCTCACGATGCCTCCCGCAGCTCGTCCTGCCGGTCGAGGTCCCCGGCCTCCACCACCCCCTCCAGCGCCCGGCGCAGGTCCTTGCGGGCCGCGCTGAGGATCTGGCTGATGCGCGAGGGGGTGACGCCGAAGACCTGCGCGATCTCGGCGAGGTTCATGCCGCGCCCGTAGTAGAGGATCACGCACTGCCGCTTGCGCTCGGGAAGGGCGCCGATGGCCTCCCGCAGCCGCTCGCGCACCTGCCCGGCCAGGATCGCCCGGTAGGGGGCCTGGCCGTCGTCGCCGGCGAGGGTGTCGGCCAGCGAGCGGCCCTCCTCGCCGTCCCCCTCCGCCGGGGCGTCCAGGGTGACGTGCGAGACCGGCACGATGCTGTCCCGCGCCTGCCAGTAGGTCTCCAGGTCCATGTCCAGCGCCGCCGCCACCTCCTCCGGCTCCGGCTCCCGGCCGTGCTGCAGGGTCAGGGTGCGGCTCGCGTGCTCGATGCGCCGGGAGAGGTCCCGCCGGTAGCGCGTGAACGCGTCGTTCTGGCGCAGGGCGTCCATCATGGCCCCGCGAATGCGGTACTCGGCGAAGGTGGAGAACAGGATGTTGCGCGAGGCGTCGTAGCGGTCGAAGGCCTCGAGGAGGCCGATGGCGCCGAAACCCGCGAGGTCCTCGATGCCGATCCCGGCCTCCGGGGGCAGGCGTTCGGCGAGGCGCCGGGCCAGGAGCACGATGCGACGCTGGTAGCGCCTGCACGCCTCTTCTCGGGTCATGCCGTCCACACGGCGTTCCTCGGTGCTGCGTCCGCGCTTGTCGTACACCTGTCGCTCCTCGGAACCTGCGGTGCGGCCGCCGGCCGCGTCCCCTCTTCGGCCGCCGGCCGCCCACCTTGAGCGCCCCCCTGGTTCGCGAGCGGCGCTCACGAGGCCATCTCCCCGTCACGCCGGAGGCCCACCGAGGCGACGCGCTCCAGCCGCACGTCCGGCAGCAGCTCGGCCGGCGAGAGCACCGGCACCCGCGGGGCGATCTTCTCGGTGAGGCGCCGGAGCGGCCCGCGCACCAGGGGCGGGCAGAGCAGCACCACCTCGCCCGGGCCCTGCCAGCTCTCCGCGGCGTCGCGAATGCCCGTGAGCAGGCGGCGGGCGATGTCCGGCGCGAGCGACAGCGAGACGGAGCCCCCCTCGCCGGAGTGCAGCCCGGAACTCAGCGCGTCCTCGGCGTCGGGCTCCAGGCCGATGTAGCGGATCACGCCGTCCTCGGCGGCGTAGCGGTGCGTGATGTGCCGGGCGAGGCGCTGGCGCACGAACTCGGTGAGCACGTCCGGGTCCCGCACCCGGTGGGCGTGGTCGGCCATCGCCTCGAGGATCGTCTGGGCGTCGCGCACGCTCACGCCCTCGCGCAGGAGGTTGCGGAACACGCGCAGCACGGTGCTCCGCGGCAGCGGGTCGGGCACCAGCTCCTCGACGAGACGCGGGTTGTCGGCGCTCACCTGCTCGAGCACCTGCGCGAGCTGGGCCCGGCCGAACAGCTCGTGGCCGTGGGTGTGCAGCAGCTCGGTGAGGTGGGTCGTCACCACCGTCGGCACGTCGACGACCGTGTAGCCGAGCTGCTGGGCGCGCAGCCGCTCGCCGTCGGGGATCCACACCGCGTCCAGCCCGAAGACCGGGTCCTTGGTGGCCATGCCGCGGAGCTTGCCGCGGGCGTCGCCGGGATCGATGGCGAGGTACTGCCGCGGCACCACCCGCCCCCGGCCGATCTCCTCGCCCCGGAGCAGGATGCGGTACTCGCCGCCCTGGAGGCGCAGGTTGTCCCGCAGGTGCACCGGCGGCACGATGAGCCCGAGGTCCTCGGCCATCTGCCGCCGGATGCGCTGCACGCGCTCCACCAGGGTGCCGCCGCGGCGCTCGTCGACCAGGCCGATGAGGTCCACCCCGAGCTCGATGGACAGCGGGTCGACCCGCAGCAGGGCCTCCACCGGGGCGTCCGGCGCGTGGGCGTCGGGGGGCGGCTTGCGGGCCTCGGCCGCCGCCTTGCGGGCCTGCTCCCGTTCCCGGCGGTACGAGGCCCAGGCGCGCAGGCCGATGCCGACCGAGGCCAGGAAGAACGGCAGGCGCAGGCCCGGGATGAGCAGGAAGCCGAGGAGCGCCCCGCTGAGGACCGCCAGGGGCCGGTGGCCGGCGAAGAGCTGCCCGCCGAGCTGGTCCTTCAGCGCCCGCTCGTCCGGGTCGGGCACGCGCGTCACCAGCAGGCCGGCGGCGGCGCTGATGATGAGCGCCGGGATCTGGCTCACCAGGCCGTCGCCGATGGTGAGCACCGTGTAGTTCTCGAGGGCGTCCGCCAGGCTCATGCCCGCCTGGCTCACCCCGATGACGATGCCCCCGACGATGTTGATCAGGGTGATGAGGATGCCGGCGATGGCGTCGCCCCGCACGAACTTGCTCGCGCCGTCCATCGCCCCGTAGAAGTCCGCCTCCCGCGCGATCTCCTCCCGGCGGCGGCGGGCCTGGGCCTCGTCGATGAGCCCGCTGTTCAGCTCGGCGTCCACCGCCATCTGCTTGCCGGGCATCGCGTCGAGGGTGAAGCGGGCGGCCACCTCGGCGATGCGCCCGGCGCCCTTGGTGATCACGACGAAGTTGATGATGACGAGGATCGCGAAGACGACGAAGCCGACGACGTAGTTGCCGCCCACCACGACCTTGCCGAAGGTGCGGATCACCGTGCCCGCCGAGTCCGGCCCGCTCGACCCGCTCAGCAGGATGAGGCGGGTGCTCGCGACGTTGAGCGACAGGCGGAACAGGGTGGCCCCGAGGAGGATGGTCGGGAAGACCGAGAACTCCACCGGGTCGACGACGTAGATCGTCACCAGGAAGATCAGCAGGCTGCCCGAGATCGACAGCGCCAGGAGCAGGTCCATCGCCGCCGGGGGCAGCGGGAAGATCATGATGGCCAGGAAGGCCATGAGCATCGCCGCCACGTACAGGTCGCCCTGGTCGCGCAGGCGGGCGAACACGGGACTCAGGGGGCTGGAACCGGATGCGGCCATGCGCCCCCCTTTCGGTCGTCGCCGCCCGGACTTGAGCCCCCGGGCGTCGCACCGGCGGGCGTGAGCCAACGCTCACGGGCCTCACAACGACGTTCTCGATGCGACAGTCCGCCGGGACTCACGGGTCCTGGCGGGCGGCCACCGGCACCTCGTCGAGGGAGGGGACCCGGGGCTGCACCCCCTCCTCGTCGGAGCGCAGCACCTTGAACTCCACCCGGCGGTTCACGATCATCGCCGTCGGGTCGCTGTCCGGCACGAGCGGGTGGTCCTCGCCCATGCCCTTCCAGAGCAGGCGGTCGGGATCGGCGCCGTGGGCGACGAGCCAGTCGGCGACGGCGCGGGCGCGCGCCTCGCTCAGGCGCCGGTTGTAGCGCCGGCTGCCCCGGGAGTTCGTGTGGCCCTCGACCAGGAGGAGCTGGACCTCGGGGTGGTCCTGGAGCACGCCGAGCACCGCCTCGAGGATCGGCTCGGAGCCCGGCAGGATGTCGGCCCGGGCCTCGCGGAAGAAGACCTGCTCGGAGACGACGATGCGGTCGTCCACCAGGACCGCGACCGGAGCCTCGTCCTCGGCGGCCGCCTCGACGGGCGCCGGCCGGTGGATCACCAGCGGAACCACCCAGGGGGCCGGGGGCTCGTCGGGCGGGCGCCGGCCGTAGCCGGCGGCGAAGAACACCCGGCCGCCGCTGGCGCCCACCCCGTCGCCGATGCCCCGGGCCACGCCGAGGACGGCGAAGCCGCCGCCCCGGGTGCGAAAGCGCAGGCTGGCGTTCACCTCGACGGGCACCGAGCCGGTGCCGGTGGCCCCCTGCACCGCCACCCCGCCTCCCACGGCGAGGTCGTCGGCCAGGCGCAGGTGGACCT
>WGAH01000110.1 GCA_015489145.1 Deltaproteobacteria bacterium | reverse complement strand
TCCCAGGTGAGACGCCATGGCCGTTCCCAAGAAGCGCACCTCCAAGAGCCGCAAGCGCATGCGGCGCTCCCACGATCACCTCGAGTTCACCGCCGCCGTCACCGACTGCCCCACCTGCGGCGAGCCCAAGCTCATGCACCGCGTGTGCCCGAGCTGCGGCACCTACCGCGGGCGCCAGGTCCTCCCCCCGGCGGAGTAGGCGCGGCCCGTTGCCCCCCGGCCGGGGCTGCCATATAGGCCTGCCCTCCGGCCTTCCGACCCATCCATCGTTTTCCGACGGAGCCGTGCCATGGCCCAGACCAAGGACGAAGTGATCGCCCGCATCAAGGCCCTCATCGCGCAGAGCCTCGGCGTGTCCGCCGACGAGATCGTGCCCGACGCCTCCTTCATCGACGATCTCGGCGCCGACAGCCTCGACATCGTCGAGCTCGTCATGCAGATCGAGCAGGAGTTCAACGTCGAGATCCCCGACGACGACGCCGAGAAGATCCTCACCGTCCAGGACGCGATCGACTACATCAACAACCACGTGGACGCGGCCGGCTGAGCCCGGGCGAGGCGGGCTCCGTGCGAAGGGTGGTCGTCACGGGGCTCGGCGCGCTGAGCCCCTGCGGGCTCGACGTTTCGTCCAACTGGGCGGCGGTCCTTGCCGGGCGGTCGGGCGTGGGCCCGATCACCGCCTTCGACGCCTCGGGCTGGCCGGTGCGCATCGCCGGCGAGGTCCGGGGCTTCGACCCTTCCCCCTGGTTTCCCGGCGCGTCGCGCAAGCGCGCCGACCGCTTCACCTGGTTCGCGGTGGCCGCCGCCGACGAGGCCCTGCGCGACGCCGGGCTGGCCGGGGGCTTCGCCGACGACCCGCGCGCCGGGGAACGCGCCGGGGTCTACATCGGCACCGGCATCGGCGGCATCGACGAGATCCAGCGCACGGGCCGCATCGTGGACGAGGCCGGCCCCCGGCGCGTCTCGCCCTTCTTCGTCCCGCGGGTGCTCGCCAACCTCGCCGCCGGCCACGTCGCGATGCGCTGGAAGCTGCGCGGGCCGAGCCTGTGCGTCAACACCGCCTGCGCCACGGGCAACCACTCCATCGGCGAGGCCTGGCGGGCGATTCGCGCCGGCGACGCCGACATCGTCGTCGCCGGGGGCACCGAGGCGGGCATCTCGCCGGTGGGCATCGGCGGCTTCGTCGCCATGCGGGCGCTCAGCCGGCGCAACGAGGAGCCGGCCCGGGCGAGCCGCCCCTTCGACCGGGATCGCGACGGCTTCGTCGTCTCGGAAGGGGCGGGGGTCGTCGTGCTCGAGGAGCTCGGCCACGCCCGGGCCCGGGGCGCCCGCATCTACGCGGAGCTCGTCGGCTACGCGCTCACCAACGACGCGCACCACCTGAGCGCCCCGCCGCCGGGCCACGAGGGGGCGGCGCGCTGCATGGCCCTGGCCCTGCGCTCGGCGGGCCTGGCGCCGGGCGACATCGACCACGTCAACGCCCACGGCACGAGCACCCCGGCCAACGACGCCGAGGAGGTGCGCGCCATCGAGGCGGTCTTCGGCGACCACGCCCGGCGGCTCCTCGTCAGCTCGACCAAGGGGGCGACCGGCCACCTCCTCGGGGCCGCCGGCGGCATCGAGGCGGTCTTCTCGGTGCTGGCGCTGCACCACGGCATCGTGCCGCCCACGGCCAACCTCGAGCACCCCGACCCGGCCTGCGGGCTCGACCACGTGCCCGGCGAGGCCCGGCGGGCCCCGCTCCGGGCGGTGCTGAGCAACGCTTTCGGCTTCGGGGGCACCAACGCCTGTCTCGTCTTCCGCCGCTGGGCGGACTCGGAGGAAGCATGACCACCCTGCGCCTCGCCGTCGGCTCCGACCACGCCGGCCTCGACCTCAAGCGGCAGCTCGCCGCCCACCTGCGCGAGCTGGGCCACGAGGTCGCCGACCTCGGCACCCACGACCACGAGAGCTGCGACTACCCGGACTTCGCCGCCGCCGTCGCCCGCGCCGTCGCCGGCGGCCAGGCCGACCTGGGGATGCTGATCTGCGGCACCGGGCAGGGCATGGCCATCGCCGCGAACAAGGTGGCCGGGGTGCGGGCGGCGGTGTGTCTGGATACCTTCTCGGCCCGCATGAGCCGCCTGCACAACGACGCCAACGTCCTGTGCATGGGGGCGCGGGTGGTGGGCCCGGGGCTGGCCGAGGACATCCTCGACGCCTGGCTCGGTGCGAGCTTCGAGGGAGGCCGTCACCAGCGCCGGGTCGCCAAGATCGCCGCCCTGGAGGAATGAACCCACGCGCTCCCTGGCCCCGGGGCGCGCGGTCGCGAATCGGGGCCGAGGAGAGCGTCATGAGCCATCTCGCCAGCGCCGACCCGGAGGTCGCGGCGGCCATCGCCGCCGAGCTGCGCCGCCAGCAGGACGACCTCGAGCTGATCGCCTCGGAGAACTACGCCTCCCCCGCGGTGCTCGAGGCGATGGGCTCGCCGCTGACCAACAAGTACGCCGAGGGCCTTCCGGGCCGGCGCTACTACGGGGGCTGCGAGCACGTCGACGTGGTCGAGAACATCGCCCGCAAGCGCGCGCGCCGCCTGTTCATGGTCGAGGGCCACGACATCGGCGTCAACGTGCAGCCGCACTCGGGCGCCCAGGCCAACGCCGCCGCCTTCCTCGCGCTGATGAAGCCTGGCGACACCTTCCTCGGCCTCGACCTCAGCCACGGCGGCCACCTCACCCACGGCTCGCCGGTCAACGCCTCGGGCAAGATCTGGCGGCCGGTGCACTACCACGTCGGCAGCGACGGCTTCATCGACATGGACGAGGTGCGCGACCTCGCCCGCGCCCACGCCCCCAAGGTCATCGTGGTCGGCGCCAGCGCCTACCCGCGCACCCTCGACTTCGCGGCCTTTCGCGCCATCGCGGACGAGGTGGGGGCCGTGGTGATGGCCGACATCGCCCACATCGCCGGCCTGGTCGCCGCGGGCCTGCACCCGAGCCCCTTCCCGCACTGCCAGGTCGTGACCAGCACCACCCACAAGACCCTGCGCGGGCCCCGGGGCGGGCTCATCATGGCCGAGCGCCCGCGCATGAAGGCGGTGAACTCGGCGGTCTTCCCGGGCACCCAGGGCGGGCCGCTCATGCACGTGATCGCGGCCAAGGCCGTGGCCTTCGGCGAGGCCGCCACCGACGGCTTCCGCGCCTACCAGCGGCGGGTCCTCGACAACGCGCAGGCGATGGCGGCCCGCCTCGTCGAGCGGGGCTTCCGCCTGGTGAGCGGCGGCACCGACAACCACCTGATGCTCCTCGACCTGCGCGAGGAGCCGATCAGCGGCAAGGACGCCGAGACGGCGCTGGGGCTGGCGGGCATCACGGTCAACAAGAACACCGTGCCCGGCGAGACGCGCAGCCCGATGGTCACCTCGGGCATCCGCATCGGCACGCCGGCGATGACCACCCGCGGCCTCGGCGTCGAGGAGGCGCGGCAGGTGGCCGACTGGATCGCCGACGTGCTCCGGGCGCCCGAGGACGAGTCGGTGCGCGCCCGGGTGCGCGAGGGCGTGACGGAGCTGTGCCGCGCCTTCCCCGTCTACCCGGGGTGGTCGGCGTGATCTGTCCCCGCTGCGGCCACCCCGACTCCAAGGTGCTCGACACGCGCACCAGCGGCTCCGGCATCCGGCGCCGGCGGCAGTGCCTCGCCTGCGGCTTCCGCTTCACCACCCACGAGCGGGTGGAGCGCAAGCTGCCGCTGGTGGTCAAGAAGGACGGCCGGCGCGTGGCCTACGAGCGCGACAAGGTCCTCGACGGCTTGCGGGTGGCCTGCCGCAAGCGCCCGGTGAGCGCCGAGGCGCTCGAGCAGGCGACCGACCGGGTGGAGCAGCGCCTGCTGGGCCTGGCGGCCGGCGAGGTGTCCTCGGCCGAGATCGGCCGCGCGGTCCTCGACGAGCTGCGGCAGCTCGACCTGGTGGGCTTCCTGCGCTTCGCCAGCGTCTACTTCGAGGTGGGCTCGCCGAGCGAGTTCATGGCGCTGGTGCAGCCGCTCCTCGACGGCACCGTGCCGCCGGAGCGGCCGGCGGGTCGGGGGCGGCGGCAGGCGGCGCGGGCGCTGCGCGAGGCCGGGCGCCCGGGGGACGAGGCGTGAGCGCCGACGACCGGCGGTGGATGCGGCGGGCCCTGGCGCTCGCCGAGCAGGCCCGGGGGCGCACCAGCCCCAACCCGATGGTCGGCGCGGTGCTGGTGCGCGACGGCGAGGTGCTCGCCGAGGGCTGGCACCGGGCCGCCGGGCAGCCCCACGCCGAGCAGGACGCCCTCGCCAAGGTGGGGGGCCGCGCCGAGGGGGCCACCCTCTACGTCAACCTCGAGCCCTGCTGCCACCACGGCCGCACCCCACCCTGCACGGACGCCATTCTCGCCAGCGGGGTGAAGCGGGTGGTGGTGGGCATGATCGACCCCGACGCGCGGGTGCGCGGGCGCGGCGTCGAGATCCTGCGCCGCGCCGGCATCGCGGTGGAGGTGGGCGTCGAGGAGCCCGCCGCCCGGCGCCTCAACGCCGCCTACCTCTCCGCCCGCGAGCGCGGGCGGCCCCTGGTGGTGCTCAAGGCCGCGGCCACCCTCGACGGCCGCATCGCCAGCGCCGCCGGCGAGAGCCGCTGGATCACCGGCCCCGAGGCCCGCGAGGCCGGGCACCGGCTGCGCGACGCCCTCGACGCGGTGCTCGTCGGCTCCGGCACCCTGCTCGCCGACGACCCGGCCCTCGACACCCGCGTTCCCGGGGGGCGCGACGCCCTGCCCGTCGTGCTCGACTCCCGCCTGCGCTGCCCCGCCGACGCCCGGGTGCTGCGCGCCGGCCGGCGCCCGCTGATCTTCTGCGCCGAGGACGCCCCCGAGCGCCCCGACCTCGCCGCCGACGTGGCGCGGGTCCCCCGGGGGCCCGGCGGCCTCGACCTGGGTGCCGTCCTCGCCGAGCTGCTGCGGCGGGGGGTGCAGGGGG
>WGAH01000109.1 GCA_015489145.1 Deltaproteobacteria bacterium | reverse complement strand
GGTCACCACGATCCTCGTCCCCATCGACGATTCCCGCTGGAGCCGCGGCGCCGCCGCCCTCGCCCGCTGGCTCGCCGCGCGCCCCGAGGCCGAGGTTCGCGTCACCGGCCTGCACGTGGTCAACGTCACCCAGGTGCGCGGGCGCTTCCTCGAGGACCTCGCCGGGCTGCTCGGCTTCGAGCCGGTGGTGGTGCCCGACCGGGTCGAGAAGCACTTCCTCGACCTGGGGCGCAAGCTCCTCGACGCCTTCGCCGCCGCCTGCGCCGCGGAGGGGGTGGCCTGCGAGACGGTGCTGGAACAGGGCAACGTCGTCGACCGCATCGTCCACCACGCCGCCGCCCACGACCTCGTCGTGCTCGGCCTGCGCGGCGAGACCGAGGAGCGCTTCCCCGGCCAGGGCGGCGGCACCGCCGAGCGCGTGCTCCGGCGGGTGCCGACCACCACGCTGGTGGCGCCGGCCGACCTGCGATCCCTGTCCGGGGTGGTGCTCGGCTACGACGGCAGCGCCGGCGCCAACCGCGCCCTCGTCGCCACCGCCCGCCTCGTCGAGCTGGCCCGGGTTCCCGTCCACGCGGTCTACGTGGGCGACGAAGCCGAGGCGGTGGACCTCGAGCCCGTCCGCCAGCGCCTCGGCGACGCGGCCCTCACCACCGCCGTCGTGCCCGGCGAGCCCCAGGAG
Source organism: Deltaproteobacteria bacterium (assembly GCA_015489145.1). Classification (GTDB taxonomy): domain Bacteria; phylum Myxococcota_A; class UBA796; order UBA796; family UBA2385; genus S143-5. The sequence continues at coordinate 1,360 of WGAH01000109.1, read as the reverse complement.
GTCCTGCCCGCCGAGGCCGCCCGCCTCGGCTACGACCTCCTCGCCCTCGGCTACCGCGGCCGCAGCCGCATCAAGGACATCTTCCTCGGCCGCACGACCGAGTGGCTCGTCGGCCACGTCGACATCGGCGTCCTCGTCGCGCGCTGAAACCCGGCCACGCTCAGCGGATCAACCAGTCCTCGCCGACCACGCCCCAGAACTCGCCCGGATCAAAGGTCGTCCGCAGGCGCTCCCAGTCCGGGTGGTCGGCCAGAGCGGAACCGCGCGCCGCCCCCCTCGGGGTCGACGGCGGTGACGAGGACCTCGGCGGCGTCGAGCTCGGCGAGGACGAAGGGCGCGTTCGCGGTGGCGATGACCTGGAGGGCGGGACGGCGGGCGAGGGCCTCGCGGATCGCGCGGACCAGCGCCCGCTGGGCGGCCGGGTGCAGGCCGGCGTCGATGTCGTCGAGGAGGAGCAGGTCGTGCGCCTCCCAGTGCAGGGCCGCGAGGAAGGCGAGGGCGAACAGGGTGCCCCGGGACAGGGCCTCGGTCGGGATCTCGCCCTGCCCGGCGAAGCGCACCGCCAGCTCGACCTCGTGGGCGTGCTCCGGCGGCCCGTGCATCGGCGGGGGCAGCCGGTCGACCACCACCCCCTCGACCCCGGGCACGACCCGGGCGAGGTCGGCCGCCAGCGCCTCCAGGCGGCCGGCGCGGGCGAGGTGGTGCAGCAGCGCGGCGAGGCCCCGGCCGTCGGCGCCGAGCCGGACCTCGTCGTCGCGAACCGGCGCCGGGGCCGCCAGCGCCCCGAGGCTCGGCGAGAGGCGCAGCGCCGAGAAGGCGAGCGTGAACCCGCGGGGGCCCTCCCGCACCCAGCTCCGCTGGTTCCGCGTCGGGCGCATGCGGATCAGCAGGTCCTGCCGGCGGCCGTCGCGCCACACCCTCATGAGCATCGCGTTGCCCTCGCCGGCCAGCTCGAACTCCTGCTTCCCCGGCGCCCGGTAGCCGTCGACCCGCGTGTGGTGGCGCAGCATCGGGTAGGGCGCGCTCGACGTGGTGAACGTGGTCTCCGTCAGCTTGAGCACCGGCCTGCCGGCCTTCCAGAGGCCGTCCGGGTCGGCCTCGACGAGCATCCGGGCCCCCTCGACGGCCCAGCCGAGCGCCTCGAGGAAGCTGCTCCGGCCCGAGGCGTTCGGGCCGACCACCACGGTGAGGCGGCGCAGGTCCACGGCGACCTTGCGGAGGAGGCGGAAGTTCTGGACGCGGGCGCGCTCGATCACGGGGCCCTCCCGGCGGCGCGGGTGCGGGACCAGGGTATCACCGGGTGAAGGCCGGTCCCCGGTCGATCGTGGCCTGTCCGGGATCAGCTTGCCCCCCCTGCCCC
>WGAH01000108.1 GCA_015489145.1 Deltaproteobacteria bacterium | reverse complement strand
AGGTGGCCCCGCCGTCGCCCGAGGTGGCCCCGCCGTCGCCGGTATCGCCGACGGGCTCCGGCGCCTTGGCGTTCGGGTCCACGGTGTCGGGCGGCTGGAAGACCGCGCAGCCCGCAAGGGCTGCGAGGACCGGCCAGGGTCGGGGGAGACCACGTCGCATCCTTCACTCCCCCCGCAGGATAGCGCGCTCCTCCCCGGCCGGCGAGAGCTTCGCGCCGCGCCGGAATCAGCGCAGCACCGCCGCCCCGGCCCGCAGCAGCTCGGCGTAGCGGCCGTCCCGCCGCGCGAGCTCCTCGTGGGTTCCCTGCTCCACGACGCGCCCGGCGTCCATGACGACGATGCGGTCGGCGGCCTGGACGGTGCTCAGGCGGTGGGCGACGACGATGACGGTCTTGCGCTCGAGGATGCGGGCGATGGCATCCTGGATGAGCGCCTCGGTGATCGAGTCCACCGAGGCGGTGGCCTCGTCGAGGATCACGAGGTCCGGGTCGTGGGCCATCGCCCGGGCGAAGGTCAGGAGCTGCCCCTCGCCGACGCTCAGCTCGGCGCCGCGCTCCCGCAGGACGTGGTCCCAGCCGAGGCGCTCGACGGGGCCGAGGGCGTGGACCAGCCGCGCCGCCTCCAGCCGCTCCTCCGGGCCGATGGCGGGGTTGCCGAGGTCGACGTTGAAGGCGATCGTCTCGGTGAAGAGCTGGATGTCCTGCCGCACCGCCGCCACCCGCCGCCGCAGCGAGCGCGGCTCGAGGGCGGAGAGTTCCCGGCCGTCGAGGGCGATGCTGCCCCGGTAGCCCTCGTAGGACCGGTCGAGCAGCCGGGTGAGCGTGGTCTTGCCGGAGCCGGTGGCGCCGACCACCGCGACCACCTGCCCCGGGCGCACCTCCAGGTCGACGCCGCGCAGCACGTCCTCGCCGTCCTCCCGGTAGCGGAAGCGCAGGTCCCGCACGACGAGGTGGCCGCTCACCCGGTCGACGGCCTCGCCCCCGGCCGGAGCGCGCTCGCCGGCCTCGAACAGCCAGAGGATCTTCGAGAGCGCCGCCGCCGCCCGCTGGATCACCGCCACCTTGCCCGAGAGTTCGCGAATCGGCCGGAACAGGCGCTCGAGGTAGTCCATGAAGGCGACGAGCAGGCCGATGGTGGCGGCCTGGGGCGCCAGCCAGCCCAGGCCGACCCGGTCCAGCGCCGGCCCGGCGAGCCCCGCCCCGGCCCAGAGCAGCCAGGCGACGAAGATGCGGCTGCCGCCGTCCACCACCGCGTACATCGCGGCGTCGTGGATGTTGGCGGTCTTCGCCGCCCGGTTGAAGCGGGCGTTGCGCTCGCGAAAGGCCTCCTCCGAGGCCCGCTCCGCCCCGAAGAGCTGCACGATCTGCACGCCGTCGACGCGCTCGGCCAGCCAGGCGTTCACCGCCGCCAGGGCCTCCCGGGTCTCGAGGTACAGCCCGCGCAGGCGCCGGCGCAGGCGGTTCACCGTCCACAGCAGCGGCGGCGCCCCGGCGAGGAGGAGCACCGTGAGCCGCCAGTCGAGGGCGAACATCGCCGCGAGGGTGCCGCCGATGAGCAGCAGGTCGAGGGCGATGGTCACCACGCCGGCGGCCAGCGACTCGCCGAGGCTCTCGACGTCGCTGGTGATGCGCGTGAGCAGCTTGCCGGCGGGCTGCCGGTCGAAGAAGGCCTGGCGCAGGCCGAGGGTGTGGGCGTACAGGGCCTCGCGCAGCCGCAGGATCGTGCGCTGCCCGCCCCAGGCCAGGGCCAGGGTGTAGGCGGCCTCGACGAGGTAGGCCCCGACGACGGCCCCGAGGTAGAGCAGGGCCAGCCGGTCGAGGCGGTCGAGGCGGCCGGGTACGACGGCCTCGTCGATGATGCGCTTGACCAGCCAGGGCTGCGACAGGCTCAGGGCGGCGGCGGCCGGCGACAGCAGCAGCGCCAGCCCGAAGGCCCAGGCGTCCGGCCGCGCCCAGGTCCACACCCGGCGGGCCAGCTCCCACTCGCCCACCTCCACGCGCTCGGCGCGGTCCCGCGCCGCCTCGGCCGCCCGGCTCATGCCCCGGCCTCCGCGGCGTCGCCGTCGTCGGCGCGGGACGCCTGCTTGAGCCAGGCCTCCCGGTAGGGTCCCGGGCGGGCGGTCAGCTCGTCGTGGGTGCCCCGGTCGACCAGCCTCCCCCCGTCGAGGACCAGCACGAGGTCGGCGTGGGCCAGGGCGCCTGACTCTTATACACATCT
>WGAH01000107.1 GCA_015489145.1 Deltaproteobacteria bacterium | reverse complement strand
GGCCGACCCCACCCGGAGGCCCCATGCGCACCGCCCCCCTGCTGGCGCTGCTCGCGGCCTGCCGGCCCGCCCCGGAGGCGAGGACCGCGGACGGGCCCGCCGGAACCGGCGCCACCCTGTACGTCTCCCCCGACCCCGGACCCGGCCGGGCGATCTTCCCCAGCATCGAGGCCGCGCTGGCCGAGGCGGAGCCGGGCGACCGCATCGTCGTGGGCGCCGGCACCTACGAGGAGGACCTCGTCGTCGCGGTGGACGGCCTCACCATCGAGGCCGCCGGCGACCGCCCCGCCACCCTGCGAACCGAGGCGGGCCTGCGCGTGAGCGCGACGGACACGACCCTCCGCGGCCTGGCGCTCGTCTCCCTCGCCGCCGAGGCCGCCATCGCGCTGGACCCCGGCGCCGAGCTCGCGATGGACGGGGTGACCGTCGAGGCCGCCGGCCTCGCCCTCGACGTGGACGGCGGCACCCTCGCCGTCGACCGCTCGCGGGTCGACGGCGGCCCCGTCCTCCTGCGCGCCGGGGACGGCGCCGTGGTCACCGCCGCCGACACCCTGTTCCGGGGCTCCCCCCTGCGGAGCGCCCCGCCCTCGATTCCGGGCTCCACGTCCGCCGAGGCGCTCCCCGACGCGCTGGTCACCGCCACCGGCGACGGCACCGCCGTCGTGCTGAGCCACGCCGCCCTCGTCGACGCCCCCGTCGAGGCGGTGGCCGCCGGGGACGGCGCCCGCGTGCGGCTGGAGGACAGCATCGTCGCCGCGGTGGGCACCGATCCCACGGCGCTGGACGAACCCGCCGTGCGCGCCGAGGGGGAGGCCGCCGTCGAGCTCGTGTCCTGCCTGGTGCAGGGCCCCGCCTTCACCCCCCACGCCGCCGCCGCCGCCGGCGCGGTGACGGTGGAGGACCCGGTGGACGGCTGGCCGGGCCTCGCCTCGCCGACCTCGGGGCAGGCGGCCCTGGTCATCAGCGTGGACGACGGGCCCAACCTCGACCACGCCGTCGACCTCTCGCGGGTCATGGACGACTGGGGCTTTCGCCTGACCTGGTTCGCCAGCGGCACCCGCTGGTTCGCCGACGAGGAGGCCGAGGCGATGCGCGACCTCGTCGCCCGGGGCCACCAGGTCGGCTGCCACACCCAGAACCACCCCATCCTCGTCCGCCGGGCCCCGATCGCGTTGACCTGGCGGGGGCACCGCGGCGGGAGGCTGCGGATCGAGGACGAGGGCACCCGCCTCGTCGTCGAGCAGAGGACGGCGGGAGGCTGGCGGACGGTGGCCGGGCCGTGGGCCCTGGACTCCGAGGAGCTGCACACGACCGGGGAGCTGTGCGAGGCCCTCGACGCCCTGCCGCAGGTGGACTGCGTTCTCGTCGAGGACGCCTCCGGGAGCTGGACCTGGCCCTCCGAGCTGGCGGAGGGGGAGCTGGAGCTGCCGCCGCGCGTCGCCGTCCCGGTGCCCTACGACCGTCGCCTCCCCGACGAGGGCGGCCGCTTCTTCGCCACCGAGCTGGTGGACTGCAGGGCCGCCCTGGAGGAGGTGATCGACGAACCCGTCACCGCCCTGGCCTACCCGGGCCAGAAGCACGACGCCCTCGTGGAGGAGGCCGCGGCGCAGGCCGGCTTCGCCGTCGCCCGGGGCTCGGCCGGCCTCTCCGGCTCCACCTGGCTGGTCCACGCCGGCCTCGACCGCCTCGCCTCGCCGATGTCGCTCACCGTCGACGAGGTGAAGGGCGAGGGCTACGACGACCTCGACCGCGCCGGCCGGGAGGCGCGCATCCGGGGCTTCGTGCGGACGTGGGGCACGGCCGCCCTGGAAGCCGGGATGGTGGGCGCGCTCACGATCCACACGGCGGAGACCTTCGACGCCGACGAGCTCGATGTGCTCCTCGACGAGGCGGTGCGCGTCGGCCTGCCCGTGATGGACATGGCCGAGCTGGACGCCTGGCTCGACGAGGCGGCCGAGCCCCTCGACGACCGCACCCGCGCCCTGCCCTGGGCCGACCGGGGCGACCCGAGCCCGGCCGAGGACTCGGACGCGGTGGACGCCGGCCGGGATGCCGGGCGCCGGGTCGACGCCCTCGGGCGGCCGATCTACGGCCTGCCCGACCTCGGGCCCTACGAGTTCCAGCCGACCCGGGACATCCGGCGGGAGGGCGCCGGCCCCGGCGGACGGGCCCGCGTCTACGCCGACGGCCGCTTTCGCGCCCTGGCCCCCGAGCGCACCCTCCTGCCCTCCCTGCGCGTGGTTCCGGCCGCCATCGAGGACTTCAGCGACGACGAGCCGCGGCCGGCCCTCCTCGACTTCGCCCTCGGGGACCGCTCGCGGCGGGCGCTGCTCGCCGCCCGCGTCGAGCCCGCCGGCGAAGGCCTGGACGCCTGCGCGGTGCTCGACGGCCTGCTGCCGGACACGCCCTACCGGCTCCGCGTGCGCCGGTCCGGGGCTGCCCCCGGGGCGCGGGGCTGGCGGGAGGCGGGGATCGTCCGCGCCGACGGGGCGGGTCGGGCGAGCTTCGACCTGGCCGTCGACGGCCCCCTGCGCCTGGAGCTGGCGGTGGCGGCCGGCGCCGACGGCTCCCCCCTGCCCGCCTGCGCGCCGGAGGACGGCGGCTGAGCTACCGGCCCGGCTGCCCGCGCAGCACGCGCACCGCGCTCCGCAGGCCGTCCAGGGTGAGCGGGAACATCGGGTAGACCGCGGCGATGGCCCGCACCGTCGGGTGCTGCCAGTAGCGCTCGGGGTCGGGGTTGAGCCAGGCGCTCGCCGGGCAGCGCCGGCGCACCAGCCGCAGCCAGTCCAGCCCGCTCATCGCGCCGGCCTCCCCGTCGTCCCAGCGGGACGCCCAGAAACCGCCGCCGGGGTGGAACAGCTCGTAGGGCGCCATCGAGGCGTCGCCGACCCACAGCACCCGGTGCGCCGGGGTCCACTCGCGGAGCAGCTCGGGGATCGGCCGGCGCTCCCGGGAGGCGTAGCTCCGGTACAGCCAGCCGTAGGGCGCGTTGTGGAAGCTCCAGGCCTGGAAGGATCGGAAGCCCTCCAGCTCGCTGGCAGCGGTGAACAGGCGCTCCACCAGGCGCGCGTGGGGGTCCATGGAGCCGCCGGTGTCGAGGAGGAGCACCAGGTGCACGCGGTTGCGGCGGCCGGGGCGCTCCACCAGCTCGACCTCGCCGGCGTTGTCGGCCGTCCGGCGCACCGTGGCGTCGAGGTCCAGCTCCGGCGGGCCCTCGCGGGCGAGGCTCCGCAGGGCGCGCAGGGCCACCTGGAAGTCCCGCAGCTCCAGGCGCCGGTCTCGCCGGTAGTCCCGCCATCGCCGCTCGCCGGCCACCGCGATGGCCGAGCGCCCCCCGCCGCGCCCGACGCGAATGCCGCCGGCCGCCCGGCCGCCCTGGCCGAAGGGGGAGCGCCCGCCGGTGCCGATCCAGCGGCTGCCGCCGTCGTGGCGCTCGGCCTGCTCCCGCAGCCGCTCCCGGAAGGCCTCGCGCAAGGCTTCCGGGTCGAGGTCGATCCCCTCCTCCCCGCCCGGTCGGGGCCCGACCAGGTCGCGGGCCTCCTCCAGCCAGCGCTGGAGCTGCTCCGACAGCTCCGGCTCCAGCTCCACCCCCTCGAAGGTGGCGCGAAAGGCCACGTCCCAGGCGTCGTAGTGCCCCTCGTGGTGGACGAGCAGGGCCCGGCCGAAGCGGTAGAGCCCGTCGAGGTCGCCCACGAGGCCCCGGTCGAGCCCGTCGAGGAAGGCGAGCCACTCCGACAGGCCCACCGCCACGCCCCGCGCCCGGAGGTTGAACAGGAGCAGGTCGAACACGGAGCCCTCAGGCGATGCCGGCGTGGCGGGACCGCAGCAGCTCGAGGTCCTTTTCCTGCTTGATCAGGATGCCGGCATGGGGCAGCCGGCGGGCCAGGTCCCCGGGGGTCACGCCGGCCCGGACCAGCACGAAGAGCCAGTCGAGGAGCTCGCTGGTGCTCGGCTTCTTCCGCAGGCCCTCCACGCTCCGCAGGCCGTAGAAGCGCTCGATGGCGGCGTCGAGGAGGCGCGCGTCGAGGTCCGGCAGGTGGACGTCGACGATGCGCCGCAGGCGATCCCGGTCGGGAAAGGCGATGTAGTGGAAGACGCAGCGGCGGAGGAAGGCGTCGGGCAGCTCCTTTTCGGCGTTCGAGGTGATGATCGTCACCGGGCGGTGCCGGGCGCGCACCGTCTCGTCGAGCTCGGGGATGTGAAAGGCCATCTCGTCGAGCTCCCGGAGGAGGTCGTTGGGAAACTCGAGGTCGGCCTTGTCGATCTCGTCGATGAGGAGCACGACCCGTTCCGGCGCGGTCAAGGCCCGGCCGAGCACGCCCAGCCGGATGTAGCGGCGGATGTCGGAGACGTCGACGCCCTCCCCGCCGAAGCGGCTGTCGTTGAGCCGCTGCACCACGTCGTAGACGTACAGGCCCTCCTTCGCCGTGGTCGTGGACTTCACGTACCAGCCGAGAAGCGGCATCCCGAGGGACTCGGCCACCGCGTGGGCGAGCATCGTCTTGCCGGTCCCCGGCTCGCCCCGGACGAGCAGCGGCCGGCCGAGGGCGATGGCCGCGTTGACGTCCGCCATGAGGTCCTCGTCCGCCACGTAGCGGGCCGACCCCGCGAACCGCTCGAACCGCTCCGTCATGCACACACCTCCCGCTCCTCCATAGCCCGACCGGGCGGGCCCGGGCGCGCCCCGCCTTGTGGGAAACAGGCGGGCCGGCTAGACCCGGGCCATCCGGGCCCCCGCCCGCCGCGACAGGTCCGTCGCCCCCGGGCGGGTCCCACGCCAGGAAGACACTTGCCCATGAACGATGCAGAACAGAAACTCTGCGTGCTGATCGATTTCGAGAACGTCGCCGCCGGCGCCGAGAAGGAGGGTCACGGCCGCTTCGACATCCGCGCCGTGATGCGCCGCCTCAAGGACAAGGGGCGCATCCTCGTCGCCCGGGCCTACGGCGACTGGGGCCGCTACGCCAAGTTCAAGCAGGACCTGCTCAAGCAGGGCGTGACCATGGTCGAGCTGACCAGCTACCGCGGCCAGGAGAAGAACCGCGCCGACATCGCGCTGGTGGTCGACGCGATGGAGCTCGCCTTCACCCGCGACTACCTCGACACCTTCGTGCTGATGAGCGGCGACAGCGACTTCACCCCGCTGGTGAGCCGCCTCAAGGAGCTCAACCGCCGGGTCATCGGCATCGGCACCCGCGGCAGCACCAGCCGCCTGATCATCGAGGGCTGCGACGAGTTCATCTTCTACGAGTCCCTCAAGAAGCACGAGCAGGCGCTGAAGCGCGACGAGCAGGCCGAGCGGGCGACCCAGCGCAGGGCGGCGCAGCCCGAACCCGCCGCCGCCGACGAGGAGGACGCCGCCCCCTTGAGCGAGGAGGAGGCGATGGCGCTCCTCGTCGAGACCGTCGCCGGCATCCAGAAGGACCAGCCCGGTCCCGTGCTGGCCGGCATGGTCAAGCAGTCCCTCCAGCGCAAGGAGCCCGCCTTCGACGAGGGAGACTGGGGCTACGCCGGCTTCACGCGCTTCCTCCAGGCCGCCCAGCGGCGCGGCCTCGTCCACCTCGTCGAGGACACCCGGGCCGGCGGCTACCGGGTCGACCTGCCCACCGACGGGGAGGTCCCGCCCCCGGCGGAGACCGCCGAGGCTCCCGTGGAAGACCCCTTCGCCGACCTCGCGCTCCCGGGAGAGGCCGGCCGCATGCAGAAGGCACTCGCCGAGGCCGGCATCCACCCCCTCACCCGGATGACGCGGCACACCGTGGTCCACGAGTTCGTCGACCACGTGATCGAGCGCCAGAGCCAGCGCAAGCGCAACACCCTCACCTACGTCTACGGCGACATCGCCCGGCGCTGCCGCAAGAACGACCCGGCCATCCCGGCCGACCTCGTGCGCCCGGTCATCGACGCCCTCAAGCTCGCCGGCGAGCTGAAGCACACCGACGGCAACCCGGTGCGCAGCCGCACGGCGAACTTCACCATCGACAAGGACGCCGAGGAGCTCCTGGAGTCCCTCGACCACCTCTACCTCGAGACCCTCGCCGACCTCGGCTTCGGCCTCGACGACGCCCGCAGCCTCTCCCTGCTCCTCTGGGGCGACGAGGGCCACCAGCGCGAGGCCGGCGAGCTCGCCGCCTGGGTCCTCCACGAGCGCGCCGCCGAGCGGCCCGCCGCCCCCGCGGAAGACCGGGCGACGGGCGCGGGCGACGGCTCCGCCGGGCAGCGCGCCTCGACCGAGGCGAAGGACGCCGCGCCGGCCGAGGCGGAGGACGCCGCGCCGGCCGAGGCGGCTACGGCCGAGGAATAGCCGCGGCCGCCACCTGCCGGACGCTGCGGATCGCGTCCGGCCGCCCCGTGCGCCGACGGGCCTCGGCGGCCATCGCCTCGATGGCGCTCCGCTCCAGCGGGCGGTCGAGGCGCACCACCTCGTAGGCCATCCCCCGGGCGTCGAAGTCGAGGTGGGCGCTCTCGAGGTTGCTGGCGCCCGCCCGGTAGATCGCCTCGTCCACCGCCGCCTTCGTGCCCGGCAGGGCCGCGTGGCAGACCGCGAGGACCACCGGCTCGGGCCGGGAGGGGGCCAGGGTCAGGCGCGGGGCGAACACGCAGTCCCGCAGGCGGCCCTCCCGCGCGAAGCCGAGCACCGTCGCCGCCACCCGCCGGGCGATGCGCGGCTGGGCCTCCAGGGTGGAGGCCCCGATGTGCGGGGTCACCGCCACCCGGGGCTCCCCGGCGTAGGGGTTCGCCCAGGCCTCGCCGCCGCGGGGTTCCGACGGGTAGACGTCCACCGCCGCCCGGCGGATCGCGCCGGCGCGCACCGCCGCGAGGAGGTCGTCCGGGTCGAACAGGAAGCCCCGGCTGAGGTTGACGAACAGGCGCGGCGAGCCCGGGCCCCGGTCCCGCCCCAGGGCCATGAGCCGCTCGCGGGTGAGGATGCCGGCGTTGGAGCGCCCCTGGGCGTCGTGGGAGGAGAGGTGCACGGTGACGCAGTCGGAGCCGGCGAACAGCGCCTCGATGTCGTCCACCGGCTCGAAACCCAGCTCGATGCCGACCTCCCGGGCCACCTCGGCGGTGTCGTGGAAGCGGACGCGCATTCCGAGCGCCTCGGCGGCCCGCGCCGTCGCCCGGCCGATGCGGCCGAGACCCAGCACCCCGAGCACCTTCCCGCGCAGCTCGTAGCGCCCGGCGGCGGTCTTGTCCCAGGTGCCGTCGCGGCAGGCGCGATCCGTCTCGTACAGGCGCCGGGCGAGGGCGAGGAGCTGACCCAGGGCGAGCTCGACCACGCTGCGCCCGTTGCTCACCGGGTCGTTGCACACGATCACCCCGTGGTCCGCCGCGGCCTGCAGGTCGACCGAATCGGTGCCGATGCTGCAGAGCTGCACCAGGAACAGGCTCGGCGCCGCCTCGATCACGCGCCGGCCCACCGGCACCCGGGACCGCTTGCAGAGCACCTGGGCGTCGTGGCGCCGCAGCAGGGCGATCAGCTCGTCCTCCTCGGGGGCCGCCCCGTCGTGGCGCACCACCTCCATGCCGGCGGCGCGCAGCCGCTCGTCGAGGGAGGGGTGCGGGTTCTCGACCACGAGCACCCGCCGGAGCGGTTCGAGGGCCAGGCGCATGGGGCCACCTCCTGTGCCCGTCCCCTACCCCCGCGGGGAGGGCACGGGAAGGCGGGGCGGAGAGGGTTGTCGCATGTCTCGCGTGAGCGCGCGTTACGCCTCGATTATCTCGCGCTTGTCGACACCGTGATCTCCACCGGCTCCCCCGCCGGGGCCTCGACGACCAGCCGGCTGCCGTCCCAGGTCGCCGACACCGACGCCGGCGAGACGGCGAGGGACTCCGGATCGACGCGCCCCCAGGGCACGGCGAGTTCCATCGGGCCGTCCCCCGGCGTCCAGCGCAGTTCCAGGCGACCGGCCTCGGCATCCCAGGCGTGGCTCTCGAGGACGCCCGTCCAGGCCGCGGGCGTGATTCGGGCGTGCTCGTCGAGGATCTCGGGTTTCTCGGCGCCCTCGTCGTCGATGGGCGAGAAGCCGCCGCTGTCGGGGCTGTATTCCCACCAGGTGTCGCCCACCCCGCGCGCGTCGAGGGCCCCCATGAGGTCCGCGACGTATTCCTCGATGCCCTCCGCCGAGCTCGGGCCGCCGATCTCGCCGAGGAACAGCGGGGCCTCCATCGCCGCCGCGGTCTCCTCGAAGCAGTCGAGCACCGTCCGGATCGGCCCGTCGTCCCCGTCGTAGCCCCGGCCGTCGTGGACGTCGGGGTGGTAGTAGTGGGGGGCGTAGACCACGTCGTCGCGCACGCCGCCCTCGCCGTCCGCGAAGGGGCCCAGGCCCGGGTCCAGGCACAGCTCCGCCGCGGTCACCGGCTCGACGAAGTAGAGGCGGCCGGGAGCCACGGCGTCGATGGCCTCCATCACCTCGGCGTAGAAGGGCTGAAGGCGCTCGCGACCGTGGGTCTCGGGGTCGAGGGTGCCCTGGAAGGGCTCGTTGAACAGGTCGAAGCCGACCACCGCCTCGCGGTCGGCGACCCGGGCGGCCACCGCCGCCCAGGCCTCGGCGAAGCGCGCCCGCACCCCCGGGTCCGTCCACAGGTGGTCGAAGCAGGCCTGCACGTCCGGGTCCAGGTAGTTGAGGTACCAGGGCGAGGTCGGCTCGAAGTCCTCGTAGCGGCTGGCGTCGCAGGCCCAGAGCGGGGCGCCGTCGCCGCCGCCGCTGGCGAAACCCTCGCCGAACACGTCCTGGTGCATGTCGACGATGACGAGCAGGCCCGCGTCCGCCGCCATGTCCACCCGCTCGGCGTAGGCGTCGAGGTAGTCCTCGTCGACGACCCCCTCCTCGGGCATGATCGCCGCCCAGCTCGTCAGCAGGCGCACCGCGGTGTAGCCCCAGCCGGCGAGGCGCACGTAGTCCTCGGCCTCGGCCCAGCTCTCGTAGGGCGGCCACTTCACGTCGTTGCTCACGTTGATGCCGTGCAGCAGCCGCCCGCGCCCCTCGGGGTCGATCAGCACGCCGCCGTCGGTGCGCCAGCGGGGCTCCGCCGCGGAAGGCTCGGCGCCGCCGCTCTCCTCGCCGCCCGCACAGCCGATCGCCAGCGCCAGGGCCCAGGTCGATGCGTTCATGCCGCCAGCCTCCCGGCGCGGGATGCGCCCTGCCCGCCCTGGAGGGTATACGTTCGCGATGCCGCCGTCGCTCCTGCTGCCCTTCCTCGCCGGCGCCGCCGCCGCGGCCACCGCGATCCCGCCCCTGGATCCGGTGGTGATCGAGGTGCCCGAGGCGGTCTCGGGTCCCCCCGCCCTCGCCTGCCGCGACGCCCTCGCCCTGGCGCGGGAGGACCGCGACACCCGGCCCCCGGTGGCGCAGCCCACCACCACGGCGCCGCGTCCCCCGTCCGGGCGCGGGGCCGGGCGAGCCTCCGGCGAGACGGGAGCCCCGGCCGAGGAGGATCGCGAGGTCATCGACATCGGCCGCACCCTCCTCGAACAGCTCCCGGGGGCGCACCCCGACGAGCTCCCCCCACGGCCCTTCGAGGGCGACGACGTCGCCCTGGCCGCCATCGGGGCGGTGATGCGGCGGGCCGAGGCCGGAGAGCGGGTGCGCCTGAGCTTCTGGGGCGCCTCCCACACGGCGGGCGACTTCTTCACCGGCACGATCCGCCGGGAACTCCAGGCGCGCCACGGCGACCTCGGCCACGGCTTCATCCTCCCCGCCGCCCCCTTCGCCGGCTACCGCGGCCACGACGTCAACCTCTGCCGCACCGACGGCTGGCGCGCGGACTGGGTGGGGCGCCGCGGGGGACGCGCGGACGGGCTGTACGGATTCGCCGGGGTGAGCGTGAGCAGCGCCGATCCGGCGGACTTCGGCTGGATCGAGACCACCCGCGACAACCCCCAGGGCCGCCGGGTGTCGCGCTACGACATCTTCACCCTCGCCCAGCCCGCGGGCGGCACGCTGCTGGTCACGGTGGACGAGGCGCCCCCCCGCGCCATCGCCACCGCCGCGAGCGCCGTCCACATGCAGTGGCACCGCGTCGTCGTCCCCGACGGCCCCCACCGGCTCACGGTGCGGCCCCTCGGCGACGGGGAGGTGCGGATCTTCGGCATCTCCGCCGAGCGCGACGGCCCCGGGGTCCTCGTGGACGCCATGGGCGTGCGGGGGCGCACGGCGCGCACCTGGCTGCGCTGGGACCCGGTCATGGCCGCCCAGGGCATGCGCGCCCTCGACCCGGACCTCGTCGTCCTCGCCTACGGGACCAACGAGGCCGCCGACACGAGCTACGGCATGGACGCCTACCGGGCCGACCTGAACGCGGTCCTCGGTCGGTTGCGCGAGGCGCTGCCCGGCGCCGCCTGCCTGCTCGTGGGCCCGTCCGACCGGGGCCAGCGCCTCGACGACCGCCGCTACGCGGTCTGGCCGCGCACGCAGCCCGTGGCCCAGGTCCAGCGCGAGGTGGCGCCGCGCTACGGCTGCGCCTTCTGGGACTGGCAGCAGGCCACCGGCGGACCCGGCTCGATGATCGCCTGGCGGCTGCTCCCGGAGCACCTCGCCGGTCGCGACCTCATCCACTTCACCCCCGCCGGCTACGCGCGCTCGGCCGAGATGTTCCTCGCGGCCCTCGACCAGGTGACGGTGGAGACCGCGCCCCGGTAGCCGCCGATCAGCCCGCGCCGCCGCCGGTCTCGTCGCCGCGGTCGCTGGTTTCCGGGTGCTCGGCCACCCAGGCGTCGTAGGCGTCGAGGAGGGCGTCGGCGAGGACCTGGCCCACCCGGTCCAGGCCCTCGGTGGTCAGGTGGTTGAGGTCGGTCCAGGCGAGTGGCGGGTCGTGCTCGAGGAAGCGGGCGAAGCCCCCCTCGCCCCCCATCGCCGCCCGGGCGTTCCAGAAGGCGCAGCCGAGGTCCCGGGCGGCCTCGGCCTGCAGCGCGATCATGCGGTCGAGCATGGGCTTGCTGCGAACCTCGCCCCGCACGCGCTCGGCCTGGTCGAGGGGCGCGATCACCAGGCAGGAGGCGTCCGGGGCGCCGGCGAGGAAGCGCCGCATGACCTTCTCGTAGTTGTCGCGGTAGACGTGGCCGTCGCCGCGGGTGAGGGTCGGGTAGGACAGCTCGTTGCCCCCGGTCATGTAGACGAGCAGGTCCGGGTCGCGCCACCCGACCTGCCGGGCGACGTGGCGGGCGTTCTGGCGGAACTGCGAGCCGATGCCCGCCCCGGCGACCCCGAGCGTCTCCCAGGTGATGCCGGGGCCGGCGGTCTCCATCGCCACGCCGAAGACCGTGACCGGCCCGTCGCCCTCGGCCCACAGCGTCGCCGACCGGCTTCCCCCGGGCACCTCGACCCGCTCGAAGCGGTCGCCGAGGTGCTCGGAGGCCGTGGACCAGGCCCGGGCCGGCGCCCCCTCGGGCTTGAAGTGGAGCTTCCCCCCGCCCGGCTGCACCATGAAGAACACGTCGAAGCGCGCGAGGCGCTGCCGCCCGTCGGCCACCCGCCGACCGCCGAGCGTGGCCCTCGCCTCGCCCGTGGCCGTCGACACGATGCCGCCGAGGCCGTACTTCGCCGTGCCGGCGCCGCCGAAGGTGATCGTCCTGCTCTCCCAGGCGCCCTCGGTGCTCCGCAGCAGCCCGGGCCGGGTCTGCCACCGCGGGTCGACGTGGACCGCGAGGAAGCCCGGCCCGCCGTCGCCGAAGCGGGCGCGCAGGCGCCGGCGCACGGTGCCGGCGATGCCGTCGGCGGCGATGGTGCTGTCGCCCCAGTGCAGGGCGCGCGCCACGAGCCCGGGCTCGCCGGCCTCGACCCTGCGGAGGGTGGAGAACCAGTGGTCCAGGGCGCCGTCGGGGATGTCGAGGGGGGTGGGCACGCAGGGTTCGCGATCCGGCCGCGTCGCCGCCG
>WGAH01000106.1 GCA_015489145.1 Deltaproteobacteria bacterium | reverse complement strand
GGGCGACCTCGTCGCCGACCCGCTGACCGAGGCCGCCCGCGCCCTCGAAAGCATCCACGCCGCCTGGCAGGCCGGCGAGTTCGACCTTCCCACCACCATCCTGCTCCAGCGCGAGGTCCTCGACGGCGAGGCCGCCTCGATCCGCCTCATGCGCGGCGTGGCCGAAGCCCACCTCGACCTCCTGCTCACCACCGAGGACCCCGCGCTCCTCGCCCCCACCGGAGACGCCCGATGAAGCCCCTTCCCCTGACCGCATTGCTGTGGACCACCCTCGTCGCCTGCGGCCCCCTCGGCGGGTCCGCCGAGCCGGAGGAGGCCGCCGGCGAAGCCCACGAAGAAGAAGGCGAGCACGGCGAGCACGCCATGGGGGAGGTCCGCCTCTCCCCCGAGGCGCTGGCCGCCGCCCGCATCGTCGTCGCCCCGGCCGTCGAGGGCACCCTCGACACCGAGCTGAACCTGCCCGGCCGCATCGCCCTGGACCCGCGCAAGGAGGCCATCGTCAGCGCCTGGACCAGCGGGCAGGTCACCGCGATTCGCGCCCGCACCGGCGACCGCGTGAAGAAGGGCCAGGTCCTCGCCGCCGTGCTCTCGCCGGAGGTGGCCGAGGCCTCCGCCGCCTGGCGCTCGGCCAAGGCCCGCCACGACGCCTCCGACGCCCGCCTCGAGCGCCTCAAGCGCCTCGAGGAGGCCGGCGTCGCCTCCCGCTCCCAGGTCCTCGAGGCCGAGGCCGCCCACGCCGAGGCCGAGGGCGCCCTGGAGTCCGCCGAGGCCCGCCTCCGCATCTACGGGGTCACCCCGAACGACACCGACATGCACGACGGCGGCAGCTTCCCCTCGGAGGTGCCCGTCACCAGCCCCATCGCCGGCAAGGTGCTCGCCACCGAGGCCGCGGTCGGGCGCATCGTCGAGCCCGGCGACATGCTGTTCCACGTCGGGGACCTCGACGAGGTGTGGCTCCTCGTCGACGTCTACGAGCGCGACCTCGCCCACGTGCAGGCGGGGCAGCCCGTCCGCTTCACCGTCGAGGCCTGGCCCGGCGAGGTCTTCGAGGGCACCATCGACCAGGCCGGCGACTGGATCGAGCCGGAGGCCCGCACCGTCGAGGTGCGGGTGGTCGTGCCCAACCCCGGGGGCCGGCTCAAGCCCAACATGTTCGCCAGCGCCACCCTCGCCATCGGCGACGGCGAGGGCACCCGGGGCGTCGTGCTCCCGGCCGCCGCGGTGGCCGACATCGACGGCAAGGACGTGGTCTTCGTGCAGGAAGGCGACGGGGTCTTCGAGCCCCGCCCGGTGACGGTGGGCGACCGCACCAGCACCGAGGTGCTCCTCACCGGGGGGATCGCCCCGGGCGAGCTGGTCGTGACCGAAGGCGCCTTCGCCCTGAAGGGCGAGCTGCAGAAGTCGGAGCTGGGAGAGGGTCATGGGCACTGAAGAACGCGAACTGCTGAACCCCACCGGTCCCGGATTCCTGGACCGCGTCATCGCCGGCGCCCTGCGAAACAAGGCGCTGGTCCTCATCGGCCTGCTCGTCGTGGCCGCCCTCGGCTTCCGCGCCGTCCGCGAGCTGCCCATCGACGCCGTGCCCGACGTCACCAACGTCCAGGTGCAGGTGCTCACCAAGTCGCCGGGCCTCTCCCCGCTGGAAGTCGAGCGCTTCGTCACCTGGCCCGTCGAGACCGCCATGTCCGGCCTGCCGCGCACCGAGGAGGTCCGCAGCATCTCGCGCTTCGGGCTGTCGGTCGTCACGGTGGTCTTCGAGGAGGGCACCGACCTCTGGTGGGCCCGGCAGGTCGTCTCGGAGCGGGTCGGCCAGGCCCGGGAGGCGATTCCCGAGGGCTACGGCGACCCGGAGGTCGGCCCGCCCTCCACCGGCCTCGGCGAGATCTTCCAGTTCGAGGTGATCGCGAAGCCCGGCTTCGAGGACCGCTATACCCTCATGGACCTGCGCGACGTGCTCGAGTGGCAGATCGCCCCGCGCCTGCGCTCGGTGCCCGGGGTCGTCGAGGTCAACACCTTCGGCGGCGAGCTGCGAACCTTCCAGGTCACCGCCTGGCCCGACCGCCTGGCCGCCCACGACCTCGTGCTGGCCGACATCTACGAGGCGCTGGAAGCCAACAACCTCACCGTCGGCGGCGGCTACCTCCAGCGCGGCCGCGAGCAGGTGCTGGTGCGCGGCTCCGCCCTCATCGAGAGCCTGGAGGACATCCGCCGCGTCGTCGTCGCCACCACCGCCGACGGCACGCCGATCACGGTGGGCGCCCTCGGCGAGGTCGAGTTCGCGCCGATGATCCGCCAGGGCGCCGTCACCCGCGACGGCACCGGCGAGGTGGTCGCCGGCATCGCCATGATGGGCTTCGGCGAGAACGCCCGCGTCGTCGCGCAGGACCTCGGCGAAGCCGTCGAGGAGCTGCGCCCGACCCTGCCCGAAGGGGTGGACATCGACGTCTACTACGACCGCACCGAGCTGGTCGAGCGCACGATCCACACGGTGCAGAAGAACCTGCTCGAGGGCGGCCTGCTGGTCATCGCCGTCCTGCTGCTCCTCCTCGGCAGCCTCAAGGGCGGGCTCATCGTCGCCCTGGCCATCCCCCTGTCGATGCTCTGCGCCTTCATCGGGATGCGCCTCGCCGGGCTGTCGGGCAACCTCATGAGCCTCGGGGCCATCGACTTCGGCCTCATCGTGGACGGCTCGGTGGTGCTCATCGAGAACGTCGTCCGCGTCACCGGCGAGCGCCGCAAGCGCGGCGAGGCGGTCACCGAGGGCACGATCCTCGCGGCCGCCCGCGAGGTCGCCCGGCCCGTCGCCTTCTCGGTGGGCATCATCATCCTGGTGTACCTGCCGATCATGGCGCTGACCGGCATCGAGGGCCGCATGTTCCGGCCGATGGCCCTCACCGTCGTCTTCGCCCTCATCGGCTCGCTCGTGCTCGCCCTCGTCGCCATGCCCGTGCTCGCCTCGCTGTTCCTGCGCGACGCCGAGGAGAAGGAGACGCGCCTCATCCGGCTCGCCCACCGCCTCTACGAACCCACCCTGGGCCGGGCGATGCGCCACCCGCACCTCACCGGGGGCTTCGCCGCCGCCGCCTTCGCCGCCAGCCTGCTGCTCGTGCCGCTCCTCGGCGCGGTCTTCGTGCCCAAGCTCGACGAGGGCACCGTGGCCCTGCAGATCATCCGGCCCCCCTCGGTGTCGCTGGAGGAGTCCATCGAGCAGGCCAGCCAGGTCGAGGCCGCCATCCTCGACGCCTTCCCCGACGAGGTGAGCACCGTCATCAGCCGCACCGGCCAGGCCGAGATCGCCACGGACCCGATGGGCGTGGACTTCTCGGACGTGTACGTCATGCTCAAGCCCCGGGACGGCTGGACCCGGGCGACGAGCCAGGCCGAGCTGGTCGAGGAGCTGGAGCACGAGCTGAGCCAGCGGGTGCCCGGCGTGAACTTCGCCTTCTCGCAGCCCATCGAGCTGCGGGTCAACGAGCTGATCGAGGGCGTGCGCTCGGACGTGGCGCTGTTCCTCTACGGCGAGGACCTCGGCGTGCTCAAGGAAACCGGCGACCGCATCGCCCGCGCGCTGTCCCGGGTGCCCGGCGCCCAGGACGTCAAGGTCGAGAAGCTCGCCGGCCTGCCCATGCTCGACGTGCAGGTCGACCGGGAGGCCATCGCCCGCCTGGGCATGGACGCCCGGGACGTGCTCGACGCCGTGGAGGCGCTCGGCGGCCGGCAGGTGGGCGAGGTCCTCGTCGGCCAGCGCCGCTTCGCGCTCCAGGTGCGCCTCCCCGAGGACATGCGGAGCGACACCGAGGCCATCGGCCGGGTGCTCGTCGGCCAGGGCGACGGCCCGCGCGTGCCCCTCGCCCAGGTCGCCGACATCCGCATGGAGCAGGGCCCCCTCCAGATCAGCCGCCAGAACGTCCAGCGCCGCATGACGATCGAGATGAACGTCCGCGGCCGGGACGTCGCCGGCTTCGTCGCGGACGCCCAGCGCCGGATCGCCGACGAGGTCGAGCTCCCGGACGGGGTGCTCCTCGACTGGGGCGGTTCCTTCGAGAACCTCCAGGAGGCCGCCGCCCGCCTGTCCGTGCTCGTGCCGCTGGTCCTGCTGCTGATCTTCGTGCTGCTCCAGGCCAACTTCCGGTCGGCCCGGGCCACCCTGCTCGTCTACGCCAACGTGCCCCTCGCGGTCACCGGCGGGCTGGTGGCGCTGGCCCTGCGCGGCCTGCCCCTGTCGATCTCGGCGGCGGTGGGCTTCATCGCCCTGTTCGGCATCGCGGTCATGAACGGCGTCGTGCTGATCACCTGCGTGCGCGACTTCCACCGCGCCGGCATGACCGCCGCCGAGGCCGCCGCCCGCGGGGCCAGCCAGCGCCTCCGCCCGGTGCTGATGACGGCGATGGTGGCGGCCCTCGGCTTCCTGCCCATGGCCCTGTCCACCACCGCCGGCGCCGAGGTGCAGCGCCCCCTCGCCACCGTGGTCATCGGCGGCCTGGTCACGAGCACCCTGCTCACGCTGCTGGTGCTGCCGAGCCTGTACGCGCGCTGGATGCCCGAGCACCTGCGCGCGGGCGGCCTGGAGCAGGGGGTGTTCAACAAGTAGCGCCCCGGCGGCCCGCGGTGCTCGCCGCGGGCCGCCCCCGGCTCAGCGCGGCCGGCCGAAGCCCTTGGGAGGCGGCGGCTGGTAGCCCCGCCGCTGCTGCTGCGCGTAGCGCATCGCCTCCGAGCGCGGCATGTGCTCGGGGAAGAACTGGTACCAGGTCGGCGCGAAGACCTTGGTGCGAACCTTCTTCTTGTTGCGGACCTGGTCCGCCATCGCCTTCAGAGCGTCGCTTTCGGGGTTCTTCTTGAGACCGTCGGCGAGGGCCGCCAGCGCCTTGTCGCGGTCGCCGGACTCCAGGGCCATCCAGGCGTACAGCCCCCAGAAGACCGGGTCCTTGCCGCCGGGGCCCCGGGCCTTCTCCATGCGCTCGAGGGCCGGCTCCCACTTCTTTTCGCGGGCGTCGATGCAGGCGAGCATGGCCTGGGCCTGCCAGTTGCGGCTCCAGGCCTGCTCGAGGTGCTTGCGCGCGGCCTTCCAGCGGCCCTGCATGTAGTCGAGGGCGCCGAGCTGGCCGTGGATCTGCTCGGCGATCAGGAACTGCCACCGGGACAGGGCGAAGCCGGATTCGAGGATCTTGCGCCCCCGGTCGAGGCGCCCGGCCTGGAACTCGGCGCCGGCGCGCTGGACCAGCGCCTCGAGCTGCCGGCCGGTGCGTCGGGCCAGGAAGAAGTAGGCGATGGTGGCGCCCAGCAGGAAGGGCACGATGCCGGCCAGCCAGGTGCCGACGGCCAACCAGGCCAGCCCGAACAGGGCGAGGCCGAGGGCGAGGGAGAGGGCGAGGTTGATCATGCGGCGCGGCTAACCGACGCCGGGAGGGGGTTCCACGGCCGCCCCGGGCGCGGCGGCGCCCTACCCGCCGGCGAGGACCGCCTGGATCTCGCCCTCGGGGATCTCGAGGGTGCCCTGCCCGTCGGGGTGGGTCCAGGTGTCGGTGTACGAGAAGGTGCCCGTGATCTCGTCGCCCATGTAGACGAGGTCGCCCTGCCAGGTGAACTGGTGGTTGGCGCCGGCCTCGCTGATGAACATGCCCGAGAACTTCATGGTGAAGGCGTTGCAGTTGTCGGCCGACTCCGCGTAGGTCGCGGTGAACGGCTGATCCTCGTCGATCACCAGGTCGATCTTGCCGTTGGCGGGCACGTAGGTCAGGTCCCACTCCGAGGCGCCGTTGGGGAAGGCCGCCTGGAGGATCTCGGTGCGGGTGGTCTCGTCCGTCTCGAGCCCGGTGAACACCACGCCGTCGCCCACGGCGTTCGACCACACGTCGTAGTCGCCGTCGATGTGCGAGGGGTTGCCGCAGTCCGAGTCGCAGCCGGCGACGGCGACCAGCCCCAGCAGCAGGGGCCACGCGGTGAAGGATCGGCGGATCGCGCGCATCGGGTCCTCCTCGGGAGCGCGAGCATAGCACCGCGGGGGCGCGCGGCACCGGGCGGGCGTCAGCGGGCGGTCATCGCCGGCGGTGCACGGGGCGCGCCGGCATCGGGCCGGCCTCGCCGCGAGCAGCGGGAGCGCCGGCCGACCGCCGGCATGGGGTTGGAGAGGCCAAGGAGCGCCGGCCCACAGCCGGCATCGAAGCGGCAAGATGCCGCTTCTACCAGAGCGGTCGTGGAGCGCCGGCCCACAGCCGGCATCGAAGCGGCAAGATGCCGCTTCTACCAGAGCGGTCGTGGAGCTGTCTCTTATACACATCTC
>WGAH01000105.1 GCA_015489145.1 Deltaproteobacteria bacterium | reverse complement strand
CCTCGGGGGCCGGTCCGCCCCGGGTGCCGGGGAGGACCGCCGACCCGTTCCCTAGCGCACCCTCCCCGGCGAGGTCAAGGGACGGACGCCGGCGCGGCCGGGCGCCCCGGCCGGATAGGGGGAGCCGCAACCGGAGAGGTCGACATGGCGTTGCGCGGACCCGGCGCACTCGGCGCCACCTTTGGTGGCATCCTCGTCGGCGTGGCGGCGGCGGTGCTCGCCAGCGCCGTGGCGAATCGCCAGGACCCCGGCGGGGCGTCCCCGGCGGCGGCCGTTCCCGCCGCGGAGGCCGCGCCGGCCCCCTCCGCCGCGGCGGGCGCAGGCCCCGGCGCGCAGGCCGACCCGCTTCGAAACACCCCGGTGGTGCGGGCGGTGGCGGCGGTGGAGCCGGCGGTGGTCTCGATCACCACCGAGGTTCCCGTCGACAACCCCTTCGCCGTCTTCTACGGCCGCACCACGGCTTCGGCGGAGGGCTCCGGCGTCGTGATCGATCCGGACGGCATCGTGTTGACCAACGCCCACGTCGTCGAGGGCGCGAGCCGCATCACCGCGACCTTCCCCGACGGGCGCGGCGTCGAGGCCGAGCTTCTCGGCATCACCCCCGAGCTCGACCTCGCCGTGCTGCGCCTGCCCGGCGAGCGCGGCCTCACCGCGGTGGAGGTGGGCAGCAGCGCCGGGCTCATGCTCGGCGAGCCGGTCATCGCCATCGGCAACCCCTTCGGCCTCGGCCAGACCGTCACCACCGGCGTCGTCAGCGCCCTGAACCGCAGCCTCGAGACCGACGACCGCGTCTACCAGGATTTCATCCAGACCGACGCCAGCATCAACCCGGGCAACTCCGGGGGGCCCCTCCTCGACATCCACGGCCGGCTGATCGGCATCAACACCGCGATTCGCTCCGATGCCGAGAACATCGGCTTCGCGATTCCCGTCGACCGGGCGATCAAGGTGGCGCGCGACCTCGTGCGCTTCGGCGAGGTGAAGATCCCGTGGCTCGGCGTGGACCTCGAGGACGTGGTCGTCGACATGGGGCGTCGCCGCATCACCGCCGCCCGGGTCGTGCGCGTCCACCCGGGGGTGCCGGGCTTCGAGGTGGGCGATGTGCTCACCGCGGTGGACGGGCGGGCGGTCCAGGGGCGCAGCGACCTGAACGCCTACCTCGCGGGCTTCCGCTCCGGCCGGGTGGTCACGGTCGAGCTGCTGCGGGACGGCCGGCCGGTCACCGTGCAGGTGAAGGCCGGGGACCTGCCGGATTCCGTGGTCGACGAGTCGATCGCCGAGGTGATGGGCATCCGGGTGGCCGACGCCCGGGGCCGGGGGGTGGTGGTCACGGCGGCCCGCCCCGACCGGGCCTTCGCCCGCCTGGGCCTGCGGGCCGGCGACGTGATCGTCGCGGTCAACGGGCGGCGGGTCGACGGGGTCGAGGCCTTTCGCGCGGCCATCGCCCGGGCCAAGAGCGGGCACCAGGCCCAGGCCCTCCTCACCGTGCGCCGCGGGCAGGCGATGGGCAGCCTGCGCGTGCCGATCTGAGCGTTTCCCCGCGCGCCGCCCGGCCGCTCCCGCCCGTCGGCCGCCCCGCGCCTGCCCGGCGGCGGCGAACGGACGCGGTGCGGGAGGGCCGGCGCTGGGATAGTCCCCGCGGGGAGGTGTCATGGCCCAGGCATCCAACGACGAAGCGGGGCGGGTCCCGGTGGAGGGGCTCCCGGTGAGCTTCGCCGAGTTCCTCGTGAGCCTCGGTACCACCGCCCTCGTCCACCTCGGCGAGATCCCCGATCCGGCCGAGGGCCGGGTCAAGCGCAACCTGCCGCTGGCGCGGCACGGCATCGACGTGCTCCGAATGCTGCGCGAAAAGACCGCCGGAAACCTCGATGACGACGAGTCCAGGTTGATCGGCGCGCTCATCGACGACCTCGAGGCGAAGTACCGGGCCGTCCGCGCGAACTGAAGGCTTCGCCCGGGGGCGTTGACACCGGGGCACGGGCGGGGCTACGTTGCCCCGACGAGCGGGACCGTGTCCTTTCGGGCGGGACTGCGCGCATCTTCGATGGAGGAAGACCGATGAACCGCATGGCCCTGGTGATGGCGACCCTCATGCTCGCCGCGTGCAACAAGGACAACAAGGGAGACGACACCGGCGCGGCCGGCGACGGCGGCGGCGCCGACACCTGCGACGTCACCGTCACCTCCACCGTCCCCACGGATGGCGCGACCGACGCCTACTACCGCATGGACATCGAGTTCAACCTCAGCGCCGAGGACACCACGGCCACCTTCACGGTCACCGACTCGGCCGGCACCGCGGTGGACGGCACCACCTGGGCCGACGGCAAGACGGTCTACTTCACGCCGTCCAGCCCCCTCCAGCCGCAGACCACCTACACCGCCACCCTCGCGACCTGCGGCGGCGAGAACAACCCGTCGATCACCTTCACCACCAGCGAGCTCGGCACCGCCGCCGAGTGCGACCTCACCGGCAACACCTACCTGGTGCAGCTCACCGAGGCGCGCTTCGTCGAGCCGGCCGCCCTCGGCGACCTGATCGGGCAGTACCTCGACCAGGACCTCCTCATCGGCGTCAGCGATGCCACCGACACCAGCCTCGACATGCTCGGCGCCGTGGCCGACCCGGACACCGGCGGCCAGAACTACTGCGACCCGACCATCCCCTTCCCCACCGCCGACTTCAGCGAGTCGCCCTACTTCTCCGTCGGCCCCGAGGACACCACGCTGTCCGTCGCCGGCTACTCGATCCCGATCAACGGCCTGCTGCTCAGCGGCACCTTCGCGCCGGACTGCAGCTACTTCGGCGGCGGCGTGCTGGCCGGCGAGCTCGACGCCCGCGACCTCGGCGACCTGGTCGGCGAGTACCTCGGCACCTCCGATCCGGACGAGCTGTGCGCCATGCTCGCCGGCTTCAGCGTGACCTGCGAGGCCTGCACCTCCGACGGCGAGCCCTACTGCGTCGGCATCAAGGCCGACCAGATCACGGCGGAGCAGGCCGACGGCGTCACCCTCGAGTGCGTCGCCGAGCAGGACTGCCACGAGCAGTGCGACGCCAGCGCCGACAACCCCGAGTGCGACACCTCGAACTACCCGACCTGCGAGTAGTCGCCCTGCGTCGAGCCCCGGGCGCCTCGCGGCGTCCGGGGCTTCGTGCGTCAGGGCAGGGCGAGGCCGAGGCGCTCGACCAGGGCCGCGAAGCGCGGGCGCAGCGGCGAGCTGAAGCGCAGGCGCTCGCCGGTGGCCGGGTGATCGAAGGCCAGGGTGCGGGCGTGGAGGAGCTGGTGCTCGGGCCGGAGGTCGGCGAGGGACTCGGGCCACGGCGGTCGCGCCGGGCCGTAGATGGGGTCGCCGACGAGGGGCAGGCCGATGTGCCGCATGTGGACGCGCACCTGGTGGGTGCGCCCGGTCTCGAGCCGGCACTCGACGAGGGCGACCGGGGCCCCGCGCCCGCCGGGCAGGGCGGCGCGGCCGAGGACGCGCCAGTGGGTCACGGCGCGTCGCCCGCCGTCGAGCACCGCGAATCGCAGGCGGTTGCGCGGGTCCCGGCGAAGGGGGGCGTCGACGGTGCCGCGATCGGCCGGGGGTTCGCCCCACACCAGCGCCGCGTAGCGCCGCTCGGTGCTGTGCTCGGCGAACTGCTCGGCGAGACGCGCGTGGGCCGCGGCCGTGCGCGCCACCACCATCACCCCGCTGGTGCCGCGGTCGAGGCGGTGCACGATTCCCGGGCGCGGGGGATCGTCGTGCCAGCGCAGGGCGGCCTCGGCCGGGGGCGGGGCGCCGTCGAGGAGGTGCAGCAGGGCGTGGACCAGGGTGCCCGTCGGGTGGCCGCGACCCGGGTGCACGACGAGGCCCGCCGGCTTGTCCACGACGACCACCTGGTCGTCGAGGTGCAGGATCGGCACCGGGATCGCCTCGGGCTGGAGGGTGCTCGGCTCCGGCGGCGGTTCGCGCACGACCACCGCCTCGCCGCCCTGGAGGCGGAAGCTCGGCCGCACCGGGTGGCCGTCCACCGTCACCCGCCCGGTGCGGATCAGGTCCTGCAGGCGGCTGCGGCTCAGGGGCAGGCGGCCGGCCAGCCAGGCGTCCACGCGCCCGGCGTCGGGGTCGGCGACGAGGTGGTGGGTGCGGTCAGCCACGCCGTCAGCCCGGCGAGCGGGAGAAGCGCTCCATGAAGGCCTCCACCAGGCCCCGGTCGGCGACGTCGAGCACCCGGACCACCTGCCGCAGGTAGCCCCGGACGAAGGTGGCGGGGGGCAGGGCGGAGAAATCCTCGGCCTCGATGGCCTCGAGGTAGCGGCTGGAGACGTGGGTGAGGCGGGACAGCTCGTCGAGGCTCAGCCCCCGGTGCTCGCGCAGGGCCTGCAGGAAGGCGCCCCCGTCGCCGTGGGTGGCCAGCAGGCGCTCGACGTCGTCGAGGGGCTCGTCTTCGAGCGGGTCCTCGTCGAGGAGGCCGTCG
>WGAH01000104.1 GCA_015489145.1 Deltaproteobacteria bacterium | reverse complement strand
TCGGACGCCCGGGCCGCCGCCATCGCCGACCTCGACGGCGACGGCTACCTCGACCTGGTCTTCGCCAACGGCGAGGGCAACGCCGACTCCGTGATCTGGTGGGGCGGGCGGCTCGGCCTGTCGGCGGCCGAGGTCACCTGGCTGCCGGCGGGGCACGCCACCGGGCTGGCCCTCGCCGACCTCGACGGCGACGGCCTCACCGACGTGGCCCTCTCGGTCGAGAAGGACGGCGAGGGCGGCGCCGTGGACGACTACGACGCGCGCTCCCTCGTCTACTGGAACGACGGCGACCGCTTCGCCGGCGGCGAGGTGAGCCCGATCCCCACCTTCGCCGCCACCGGGGTCGGCGCCGGCGACTTCGACGGGGACGGGCTGCTCGACCTCGCCTTCTCCCAGGGCACCACCCTGACCACCGTCTCGACGGTGTTCCTCAACGACGGCGCGCGCTTCGCCGACGCCGAGGCCCTGGAGCTGCCGTCGGACCAGGCCGAGGGGGTGGTCGTCGCCGACTTCGACGAGGACGGCTACGACGACCTGTTCATCGCCAACTGGTGTGGGGGCATGGACTGCGACTCGACCTGGTGGCGCGGCGGCGAGGGCGGACTCGACCCCGAGGCCGGCGAGCCCCTGCCGACGACCGGGGCCAGCGGCGGCGCGGCGGCGGACTTCGACGGCGACGGCGACCTGGACCTCGCGGTGGCCAACGCCCTGTCCGAGGGCTTCGACCCGGTGGTGGAGGCCGCCGTCTTCTGGCAGAGCGCCGGCGACCTCACCAGCGGCCACCGGAGCCTCTACCCCTGCACCGGCTGCGTGGCGGCGAGCGCCGGCGACGCCGACGGCGACGGACTCACCGACCTGCTCCTCGCGAGCGAGGAGGGCGAGGACGGCGGTCCCGGCGAGAGCCTGGTCTACCCGGGCACCGAGAGCGGCGGCCTGGACGCCGAAAACGCCGAGGTCCTGGTCCGCGGGGCCGTCACCGGCCTCGTCCTCACGCCCGACGTCGCGCGCTGAACGCCGCCCTCACCGCTCCGACCACATCCACGGGCGCTCGGTGGCCTCGGGCGGGGCATCCGGGCCGAAGCGCAGCTTGACGGTGTAGTCCTTCTCGATCATCAGCACGCCCTTGTAGACCGGCTGCGCCAGGTCCGGGTCCCAGATCTCGATGTGGTGGCGGCCGATCTCGAGCTTGACCTTCTGGCTCGGCCGCTGGGGGCCGAGCTCGGCGATGACGAAGCCCTCCAGGTAGACGACGTAGGGGTGCGGCTGGCTCTCCTGGAACTCGACGAAGCCGGTCACCGCCTTGGGGGGGATCGGCCGGCCCTGGCGGAAGGTGGAGGAGCGCGAGCCCCGCCCGAGCGCCGCGGTGCCGCCGGCCTCGGCGTTGCGGAGCGTGCTGCTCGCCGCCCGCGCCGCGCCGCTCGCCACCGCCACGGTGGTGGCCACGCCGGGGGTGGCGACCTGGGCGGCGGTGCCGGCGACCCGGCCGGCGGTGGACACGGTGCTCGAGAAGGCCTGGTAGTTGCCGGCGGTGCGGCTGCTCGACGAGCTGGAGCGCGCCGGGACCGGCCGCCCCTCGTTCATGTCGAAGGTGGTCACCTCGGGCTCGGGGGGCTTGCCCCCGGGGCCGTAGTCCACCGGCTCCTCGGGCGCGGCCTCGCCGGTCAGCAGGCGGCCCTGGTCGGAGGTGAGGACGAGCCCGGCGCCGCGGTCGAAGGTCGCCTCCACCCGCGCCCCGTCGGGCACCTCGATGCGGCCGTCGAACAGCACCTCGCCGGTGGCGGTGCGAAGCGCGAGGGCGTGGACCCCCGCCGGCACGTAGGCGATGACCGCGCGCATCCCCGTCATCGCGTCCACCGCGGGCTGGTCGTCGAGGTAGACCGTGCAGGGCTCGGAGGCGGTGATCGCGAGGCGGCCGGCGGCCCGGGCCGCGAGGGGCAGGAAGGCGAACAGCCAGGCGACGAGCAGGGACGCGAGCCACCGGTGCGACACGAGGACCTCCCCACCCATCATGCCACGCCCCGTCGCAGGGCGGTGATCATCTTGACGACCCGCCCGAGACCGGCGTCCTCGCCGGGCCCGGCCGCGCCGAACTCGTAGCGGAGCCGCCAGCGCTCGAGGCCGCCGGGCAGGGTGCGCGGGTCGAGGGCGCGGGGGAGCTTGAGCATCACCGCGGTGGCCGGGGCCAGGGCGGCCTCCAGCCCCGGCGGCGCCAGCTCGGCCCAGCGGGTGGCGCCCGGGGGCCACGGGGGGTCGACGAAGACCGCCGCGTCGGGCCAGCGGCGCAACAGCGCGGGCAGGCGGGCCACGCCGTCCCCCACCCGCAGCTCCACCCGGTCGGCCACCCCCATCGCCCGGAAGTTGGCCCGCGCCAGGGCCGCCCGCGCCGGGTCGCGCTCGAAGGCGATCACCCGGGCGCCGGCGCGGGCGAAGGCCACCGCGTTGCCGCCACAGCCGCAAAAGGGGTCGAGGACCCGCCCGGCCCCGAGCCAGGCCGCCTGCCGCCGGGCGATGGGCCGCGGGGTCAGGCTCAGCCGCCCCTGCTCGTCGAGGTGGGGCAGCCACGGGGGCGCGCGCCGACGGCGACCGGCCTCCGCCCGGTCGCGGCGCGACAGGGGCGGGAGCACCGCGTCGGGGGGCAGGGCCACCTCGACGCGCAGGCGCCCGCCGCCGAGGGCCAGCCCGTCCAGCGCCGCCACCAGCCGGGCCGCCTCGGCCGGCGCCACCCGCTCCAGCTCGCCCGGCGGGCGCCCGAGGAGCCGGGCGCGGGCCGCGGCGCCGAAGCCCGGGGGCCAGCCGGAGATCCGCACGGACACGGGCTCCTCGACGACCCGCACCACCAGGGCGCGGGCGAGGGCGGACACCTCGGCGGCTCGTTCCTCCACCGCCGGGCTCTCGCCGGCCCTTCCCGCCCTCCGCGCCGCTTCGCCGAGCAGCGCCGCCAGCCGCGCCACCGCCGCCGGCTCGGCCCCGGCGCGCAGGGGACGGTCGAGGAGGGCCTCCACCGCCGCCCGCCCGGCCAGGGGGTCGGCCTCTCCGGTGCGGCGCCGCCGCGCCCGCAGGCCGCGCACCACGACCGTCCACCCCCGCCGGGGCGGGCGATGGGCCGCCAGGGCGGCGCGCAGGGTCGGTCGGAGATCAGCCGCCGGGGGCTTGGGCACGATGCCGGTCCGCGTTCGGGCTAAGGACGGTTCGACAGCCCGGAGCCTATCGCGTCCATGTTCCCGCGCCCCGCCCGCTTCCTCGCCCTCCTGTCGGGTCTGGCGGCCTGCGCCTCCCCCCCGCCTCCCGACGTGCTGGTCGTCACCCTCGACACGGTGCGCGCCGACCGCATGGGCTACGCCGGCGGGCCGGTGATGACGCCGAACATCGACGCGCTGGCGGCCTCGGGCACCGCCTACCTCGACGCGGTGGCGCCCGCGCCGATCACCCTGGTCAGCCACGCCACCCTGTTCACCGGCCTGCCCCCCGCCGCCCACGGGGTCCGCAACAACGGCACCTTCCGGCTCACCGACGAGGCCGACACCCTCGCCGAGGCCTTCCACCGCGCCGGCTGGGCGACCGGGGCCTTCGTCGGCGCCTCGGTCCTCGACCGCCGGCAGGGCCTCGCCCAGGGCTTCGACACCTACGACGACGAGGTGGAGGAACACCTCGACGCCGACGGGGCGGTCTTCACCTACCCCCGCCGCGACGGCCGGGCGGTGGTGGGCGCCGCCCTCGACTGGCTGGCCGCCCGGCGGGACGACCGCCCGGTCTTCGCCTGGGTCCACCTGTTCGACGCCCACGACCCGCCCCGCGACGAGGACGGCCCCTGTTCCTACGACGAGGCGGTGGCGGGCCTCGACCGGCGGGTGGGGGAGCTCCTCGACGGCTGGCGCGAATTCCGGGCGGCCGAGCCCATCGTCGTCCTCGCCGCCGACCACGGCGAGAGCCTCGGCGAGCACGGCGAGCGCACCCACGGCGTGTTCATCTACGACGCCACCCTGCGGGTGCCCCTGGTGATCCGGGCCCCCGGGCTCCCCCCCGGCGCGCGGGTCGAGGCGCAGGT
>WGAH01000103.1 GCA_015489145.1 Deltaproteobacteria bacterium | reverse complement strand
GTGCCCGGGTCGCGGGGCCGGCTCGGGTCGAGGCCCCACCAGCGCGTGGTCGCGCCGCTCGCGAGGGCGCCGGCCCCGAGGGTGCCGGCGGTGATGCGGAGGAACTGGCGACGGCTCGGGTTCGGCATGGCGGGTTCCGGGTTTGGGGGTCAGGGAGCCGTGAAGCTCGGGCAGCGGCCGATGCAGCGGATGAGGTCGCACAGGCCCGGGTCGGCGACGTGGTAGGTGGCGAAGCCGCCGCTCCTGCGCGAGCGGACCAGGCCGCGCATGCGGAGGATGCGGAGCTGCTGGGAGACGGTGGCGGGGCGCGCCCCGGTGAGGTTCACGAGGTCGGTGACGGTGCGGTCGCCCTCGCAGAGGGCGGCGACGAGGCGCAGGCGCAGGGGGTGGCCGAGGGCCTTGAGGGTCTCGGCCGCGAAGGCGGCCTGGTCAATCGAAATCGTCATGTTGCGATCCAGGGATATCTAAAGGTTGGAATCTTCCCGAGCGCTGAAATACGCGGCTCGCCGGCGGGGCGCACCCGGCATCGCCGCCCGAGGTGACGGCGGTCACCGGCTGAGGTAGGTCCCCCTGTCCTCCGTCAGTCCCCGCCCGTCCCGGAGTCCCCCGTGGCCCGTCTGCCCCCCGTCGTCTCCTTCATCGCCCCCTCGGGCACCGGCAAGACCACCCTCATCGAGGGCGTGGTGCGCGCGCTCCGGGCCCGCGGGCTGCGGGTGGGCGTCCTCAAGCACGATGCCCACCGCCTCGAACTCGACAAGCCGGGCAAGGACACCTGGCGTTTCCGCAAGGCCGGGGCCTGGCGGTCGGTGATCGCCAGCGCCGAGCAGCTCGCGGTCTTCGCCGACCTCGACGGCGAGCTGAGCCTGGCGGGCATCGTCGACGAACTGCTCGACGGCGCCGACATCGTGCTCACCGAGGGCTTCCGTCGGGCCGGCCTGCCCGCGATTCGCGTCGTGCGCGCCGCTCGCCCCGCCGACCCGGACTGGGGGGCGAGCAACCCCATCCTCGCCTGGGCCTCCGACGCCCCGGTCCCCGGCGCCGAGGCCCCGGTGCTGCCCCTCGACGACCCCGAGGCCGTCGCCGACTTCCTCGTGAAGCGCTTCCTCCCCCCCGAGGGGCGGCGGGCGGTCACCGGGGTCGTGCCCCTGGCGGCCGGCGCCGACCTCGACCGCGCCCGCCGCACCGTCGCCGCCCTCTCGGCGGCCTGCGAGGGGCGGGTCCTCGTCGTCGCCGCCCCCGGCGCCCCGGCGCTGCCGGGGGTGCCCGTCGTCCACGACCTGCGGCCCGGTCTCGGTCCCCTCGGGGCGCTCCTGACGGCCCTGGCCCGCGTCGACACCCCGGACGTGCTGTTCGCCGGCATCTCCCGGGCGGTGCCCGAGCCGGCCATGCTCGCCGGCCTGCTGCGGTGGGGGCCGCGGTCCGCCGACGTCGTGGCGCCGGTGCACGCCGGCCGCCCCGAGACCTGCCTCGCCCTGTACGGCCACCGCTGCCTGAGCGCGATCCAGGGGGCGCTGCTCGGCGGCGAGGCCCGCATGGACGGCTGGTGGGGCCAGGTTCGCACCTTTCGCGTGCCCGAGGCGACCTGGCGCGCGGCCGATCCGGAGGCGCGCTCCTTCGGCGCGGCCTGATCGCCCGGCGCTTCAGCCGGCGAGCTCCACCGAGCAGGCCAGGCCGTCGAGGGCCGGCGCCCCGGTGATCGGGTCGAGCTCGGCGAGGCTCAGCAGCCGGCCGGCCTCGGAGCCCGGCACCCCCAGGGGCAGGTCGGCGACGTCCGGGCGCAGGCGCGGGTCGTGGCGGACGACGGCGCGGGCCTCGCCGTGGACGGTTCGCAGCACCACCCGGGCGCCCTCGGGGAAGCCGGCGTCGGGGTGCAGGCGCAGGGAGGGGTCGCCGGCGCCGTGGAGCGCGTCGGGGGGCGGCCGGAGCAGGCCGCCGGAGGCGCGCAGCACGAAGGGGCGCTCGGGGTCGGGAGCCGGCGCTTCCAGGCGCCGGACGAGGTCGCGAATCGGCTCCGGGGCCAGGTCGATGCGCTCGTCGGGGAGGTCGACCCGCCACGGCGAGCGGTCGCTGTCGCCGCCGTCCCAGCGGTGGGGGGGCTCGGCGAGCTTCGCCGGCGCGTCCTCGGGCAGGAACCACTCGACCTGCCGGTTCACCCACTTCGCCAGGTCGGCGGTGGCGAGGAAGCGCCCGAGCAGGCGCAGGTGCAGCCCGAAGGCGCCCCCGCGCAGGCCGGGGCGGTAGGCGCGGAACAGGTCGGCCAGGGCGTCCTCGACGGGGCGGGCCTCGCCGGGAGGCTCGACCAGGGCGGGCGTCCAGGCGACCACCTGTCGCGGGAGCAGGGCGGACTCGTGCAGGTGGAGGTGGTCTTCTTCCCAGGGGTGGGTGATCGGCAGCACCCAGTCGGCCCGCTCGGCGGTGGCGTGCCGGTGCCGGGTGAGGGCGACGAGGAGCTCGAGCTGGTCGAGGGCCCGGCCGGTGCGCCCCGGGTCGGGGAGGCGGCCGAGGGGATCGCCGTCCACCGCGACGAGCGCGCGCACCGCGCCCTCGCCCGGCGTGAGCGCCTCGTCGGGGAGCAGGGTGCCCGGCGCCTGCATCAGCACGAGGGGCAGGTCGGCCACCCGGGTGCGGGGCGCCCCCTTCGCCCGCGCCGCCGCCGCCAGGGGGTAGACGTCGAAGGGCGCCTCGTGGTCGTAGACGCCCCCGGGACGGAGCAGGTTGGCCGTGACCGCGTGCAGGGCGTGCCAGGCCCAGGCGGTGACCGCGCTGTGGCGGTTGACGAAGGTGCTGGCCGAGGGCGGGGCGACGGCCATCGGGGCGCGCACGAAGCGCAGCGCCGCCCCGGACAGGGCCGCCGGGTCGACGCCGCAGATGCCGGCGCAGCGCTCGGGGGTCCAGGGCTCGATGAGCCGCTCCAGCACGTCGAAATTGCGGGTGTAGTCCCGCACGTACTGGCGGTCCTGGCGACCGGAGCGCAGCACCGCCGCCAGCAGCCCGATGAGCAGGAAGGGCTCGGTGCCCGGGCGAATGGGAATCCAGGCGTCGGCGGCCTCGGCCCAGTCGGTGCGCCGGGAGGCGGCGACGGCGTAGCGGGCCTTGGCGTGGCGCATGTTGTGGGCGAGGCGGCGGCCGTGGGCCATGCCGTACTGCCAGGGGCCCCAGGTGGTCTCGGGGTGCTCGGCGTCGAGGAACAGGGCGTAGTGGGCGCGGTCGATGTCGCTGAGCAGCGGCGCCGGCCAGCCGAGCATCAGCTCGGCGACGCGCAGGCGCGGGCCGGGGCCGGCCCAGAGATCGCCGAAGACGTTGGGCGTGCCGCTGCCGGCGGCGAAGGCCAGGGCCCGGGCCAGCGCCGGGGTGGACCGCCAGGGCCCGGCGCCGAGGTAGAGGGCGACGGCGCGGGGCCCGTGGCGCTCGCGAATCGCGCGCAGGCGGGCGCCGATGTCGCGCACCGCCTCGTCCCAGCTCGCCTCGACGAGGCGGTCGCCCGCGCGGCGGAGCGGGCGGACGACGCGGTCGGGGTGGCGGCGCGCCTCGAGGGAGGCCCGGGCCAGGTCGCAGAGGTGGCCCTCGCTCACCGGGTCGTCGGGGTCGGGGCGCAGCTCGGTGATCACGGTGGCGGCGCCGTCGCGGCGGACCTCGGCGAGGAGGCCGCAGGCGCCGTCGCACAGCCGGCAGTGGGTGGGAACCTGCATGGTTCCGCGAGCATATCGCGGCGCGGCGCGGCTCCGGCGGCGCTTCTCGTGGCGGCGCGAGCCGAGGGGTTACAATGCCAGCCTCCCGCAGGAGTGCCGATGGAGCGTCGAGCGATGATGCCCGGATTCGCCCGGGTCCTGTTCACGGGCGCCGCCCTGGTGGGGGCCCTGGCCGCGGGCTCCGGCTGCGTGGGCGAAGGCAAGCGGTGCGCGGCCCAGGGCCAGGACACCTGCAACGGCGAAGACGACGACTGCGACGGCGTCATCGACGAGGACGCCACCTTCGCGAGCTGGTACGCCGACGAGGACGGCGACGGCTACGGCGCCGGCGAGGCCGAGCGGAGCTGCGCCGAGGTGTCGGGCCGGGTCACCGAGGCCGGGGACTGCGACGACGCCGACGCCGAGGTGAACCCCGGAGCCGCCGAGGTCTGCGACGGCATCGACAACGACTGCGACGGCGCGGTGGACGACGCCGACCCCGACGTCACCGGCACCTCGGCCTGGTACGTCGACGGAGACGGCGACGGCTACGGGGGAGGCGCCAGCTTCCTGCTCTGCGACGCGCCGGATTCCGGCTTCTCCGAGCAGGACGGCGACTGCGACGACGCCGACAACGCGGTGAACCCGGGCGCCACCGAGGTCTGCGACGGGGCCGACAACGACTGCGACGGCCTCGTCGACGACGAGGACCCCGACCTCTCGGGCAGCGCGGTGGAGCAGTACCTCGACGCGGACGGCGACGGCTGGGGCGACGACGCGACGGCGCTCACCGCCTGCGATCTGCTCAGCGGCTAC
The DNA here is from genome assembly GCA_015489145.1 of Deltaproteobacteria bacterium. Classification (GTDB taxonomy): domain Bacteria; phylum Myxococcota_A; class UBA796; order UBA796; family UBA2385; genus S143-5. The sequence continues at coordinate 693 of WGAH01000103.1, read as the reverse complement.
GTCGAGATCGGCGGCGACTGCGACGACGCCGACGCGGGGGTGAACCCCGGCGAGGTGGAGGTCTGCGGCGACGGCGTCGACAACGACTGCTCCGGCGACGCCCCCGAGTGCCCGCCCCTCGACGGCACCCTGGCCCGCACGGCGGCCGGCGCGACGATCAAGTCCTCCGCCGGCTCCAGCAGCTTCGGGTGGCACGTCGCGGCGGGCGACCTCACCGGCGACGGGCAGGCCGAGATCCTCCTCACCGACAGCTACAAGGGCGAGATCTACGGCTTCAGCGGCCTGGCGCCGGGCGACGGGCGGGAGAGCGCCGACCCGGACTTCATCGCCACCGCCGCCGACGCCGGCACCAGCTACCTCGGCACCCAGGTCGCCGGGCCGGCCGACCTCGACGGGGACGGCTACGCCGACTTCCTCGCCACCGACGCGACCGACTCCCTGTTCCTCTACGCCGGGCCGGTGACCGCCGGGACGAGCCTGGCGCCCGAGGCATCCCTCGGCGGGCTGGACAGCGCGGGCAGCTACGGCCCCTTCGACGAGGCCCTCGCCGTGGCGCATTTCCGGTCCTCCTCCACGGTCGAGCTGGTCGTGGGCGACCCGGCCTGGTCCGACGGCAGCGCCGGGTCCTGGGCCGGGGGCGCCTGGGTCATCCTGGGGCCGGTGAGCGCGGTGTCCGGCTCCACGGTGAAGGAC
>WGAH01000102.1 GCA_015489145.1 Deltaproteobacteria bacterium | reverse complement strand
CGCCTCCTCGCCGCCCTTCTCGGCCTCGCCGCCCGCCCGGCCGCCGCCACCCCCTTCGGCGGGGTGGACTGGGTGCCCTCGGGGCTGGGCGACGCCGCCTGGCTCGACGCCGGCATGGAATCGGGCACGCTGGTGGCCGAGCACGACGGGCTGCTCGTGCCCCCGCTGCGGGCCTGGGGCGGCGCGCACGGGCGGCGCCTGGCGCTCACCGGCGGCCTCGCCGTGGCCCGCATCACCACCACCACGGTCACGGGCTCCGGCGAGAACCGGCAGGTCACGGTGAACCACGTCGGCGCGCTGCGGCCCTCCCTCGACGGCCGGCGCTACCTGCGCGACCGGGAGCCGGGCCGGCCGGCTCCCTACGCCCTGGCCGGCATCTACGGCGTCATCCCCTCGGCGCGCTACCGCTCCGACGCCTACGACGAGGCCGAGCAGGCCGACTGGGACGACGTCGCCCGCGCCGACCGCGCCCGCATCGCCGCGGTGGGCGGGCGCCTGGGCCTCGGCGCCGAGCTGCCGCTTCCTTCCGGGCTGCTGGTGGGGGCGAGCTACGCGGTGGTGGTCCACCGCGGGCAGGTGGTGGACGACGAGGCCTGGCGGGCCAGCGTGCTGGTGCTCGGCGAGGCGGCGCTGACGCTCGGCTTCGACTTCCGCTGACCGCCCCTTGGCAACCGCCGCCGGTCGGTTAGGGGGCGCGCCCGCCCGACCCGACCGTTCCGGCGCGCCTCGCCGCGGTCTCCTCGCGGCCTGCGTTGCGGCGCAGGCGTCCCTGTGATAGGCGCGCGCCCTTCCCGCCCACCGGCCGCCCCCGTAGCGAAGCGCCCGGAGCGCCGATGCAGATCACGCCGAACCTCTACCTCATCGCCATTCAGGCCATCCCGTTCCTGTTCACGGCGGTGGCCCTGAACTTCATCATCTTCCGGCCGATGCTCGCCTACCTCGACGAGCGCCGGGAGGCGATGACGCGAGGCCGCCGGGAGGCCGAGGAGCTCGACGCCCAGGTGCGCGAGCGCATGGCCCGCTACGAGAGCCGCCTCGCCGAGGCCCGGCGCGAGATCGCCGCCCTCCGCAAGCAGCGGCGAAGCGAGGCCCTGGCCGAGGCCGAGGCGCTGGTCGCCGCCGCCCGGGAGCGCGCCGAGGCCCGGGTCGAGGAGGCCGTCGCCGAGATCGCCCGGGCCGAGGCCGAGGCCCGCGCCGAGCTGCGGGCCGGGGCCGAGCGCCTCGCGCTCCAGGTCGCCGGCCAGGTGCTCGGCCGGCCGCTGTCGCCCCCCTCCCGCCCCACCGCAAGCTGAGCGAGCCGCCATGCGAACCTGGATTGCAACCCTGCTGGCCGCGGTGGCCTGGGCCGGCGTGGCCCACGCCTCCGGAGGCGGGCACGAGGCTGCCGAGAGCGGGCCTCCCTACGACAAGATCGCGCTGCACGCCTTCAACCTGCTCGTGCTTCTCGGCGTGCTGGCCTGGTACCTTCGCGGAACCCTGCGCGACGCCCTCAAGAACCGGGCCCTCGGCATCAAGCGCGCCATCGACGAGGCCAACGCGATGCGGAAGGACGCCCGCGAGCGCTTCGACGAGCTGGAGCGCAAGCTCGACGGCTTCGAGGCCGAGCTGGCCGCGATGCGGAAGGACGCCGAGCGGGCCGCCGCCGCCGAGCGCGAGACGATCCTCGCCCGGGCGCGCGCCGACGCCGAGCACGTCGAGCGCACCGCCGAGCAGGCGATTCGCGACGAGACGGCGCGGGCGCGGGCGGCGCTTCGCCGCGACGCGGCGCGGCTGAGCATCGAGCTGGCCCGGAAGCGCCTCGTCGCCCAGGTGGGCGAGGGCGACGACCGGCGGCTGGCGCAGGACTTCCTGACGGCCGTGCGCGGCGGGGAGGTGGCCGATGGCTGACGGGTCCCTGGCGCGGCGCTACGCCAAGGCGCTGGTGGCGCTGGCGGTCGAGGCGGACGCCCTCGACGCCGTGGGCGCCGACCTCGACCGCTTCGCGCGGGTGATGGCCCTCGACGACGGCGCCCTGCGCGCCACCCTCACCGACCCGAGCCTCACCCTCGCCGAGCGCAAGGCGGTGCTCGACGCGGTGCTCGGGCGCCTCGGCCTGCGCGAGGTGGTGGGCAACTTCCTGCGCCTGGTCCTCGACAAGGGGCGCATGGGCGCGTTCGACGACATGGTGCGCGCCTACGGCGAGCTCGCCGACGAGCGCGCCGGGCGGGTGCGGGCGGCGGTGATCACGGCCCGGCCCATCGACGAGGCGCTGCGCGTCGCGGTGCGCGACGCCCTGCAGGGCGCCACCGGGCGGACGGTGCTCGTCCGCTACGAGGTGGACGCCGACATCATCGGCGGCATGGTCGCCCGCGTGGGCGACGTCGTCTACGACGCCAGCGTCGCGGGCCGCCTCGAGGAGCTGAGCCTGGCGCTCGGCGCCGTGGGCGAGGCCTGACGCGCCCCTTTCCCCAATCCGACCGAACCCGAATCCTTCCTCCCGATCCGAGGAGCCTCCCAGATGGACATCCGGGCCGAAGAGATCAGCGAAATCCTGAAGGAACAGATCAAGAACTACGGCACCCGCGTGCGCGTGACCGAGACGGGCACGGTGCTGAGCGTCGGCGACGGCATCGCGCGCCTCCACGGCCTGGGCAACGCCATGGCGGGCGAGCTCCTCGAGTTCCCCGGCGGCCTGATGGGCATGGTCCTCAACCTCGAGGAGGACAACGTCGGCGCCGCGATCTTTGGAGACGACCGCAACATTCGCGAGGGCGACACCGTGCGCCGCACCGGCCGCATCGTGAGCGTGCCGGTGGGACCGGGCCTGCTCGGCCGCGTGGTCGATGGCCTCGGCAACCCCATCGACGGCAAGGGCCCCATCGAGGGCGCCGAGCTGCGGGTGGTCGAGATCAAGGCCCCGGGCATCGTCAAGCGCAAGAGCGTCCACGAGCCGCTCCAGACGGGCCTCAAGGCCATCGACTCGATGATCCCCATCGGCCGCGGGCAGCGCGAGCTGATCATCGGCGACCGCCAGACCGGCAAGACGGCGGTGGCGATCGACACGATCATCAACCAGCGCGAGTTCAAGGACGACCCGAAGCGGCGCGTCCACTGCATCTACGTCGCCATCGGCCAGAAGCAGTCCACGGTGGCCCAGGTGGTCAAGCGCCTGCACGACCACGGCGCCATGGAGTACACGACGGTGGTGGCGGCGACGGCCTCCAACCCGGCGCCGCTGCAGTTCCTCGCCCCCTACACCGGCTGCACGATGGGCGAGTACTACCGCGACAACGGCATGCACGCGCTGGTGGTCTACGACGACCTCAGCAAGCAGGCCACCGCCTACCGCCAGCTCTCGCTGCTCCTGCGCCGCCCGCCGGGGCGCGAGGCCTACCCGGGCGACGTGTTCTACCTCCACAGCCGGCTGCTCGAGCGCGCCGCCAAGATGAGCGACCGCGAGGGCGGCGGCTCGCTGACGGCCCTGCCGATCATCGAGACCCAGGCCGGCGACGTGTCCGCCTACATCCCCACCAACGTCATCAGCATCACCGACGGGCAGATCTTCCTCGAGAGCGACCTGTTCTACCAGGGCGTCCGCCCGGCGGTGAACGTCGGCATCAGCGTCTCCCGCGTCGGCGGCGCCGCGCAGGTGCCGGCGATGAAGCAGGTCGCCGGCTCGCTGCGGCTCACCCTGGCGCAGTACCGCGAGATGCAGGCCTTCGCCCAGTTCGGCAGCGACCTCGACGCCGCCACCCAGCGCCAGCTCACCCGCGGCGCCCGCATGGTCGAGATCCTCAAGCAGGGCCAGTACCAGCCGGTCCCGGTCGAGATGCAGATCGTCCACATCCTCGCCGGCGACAGCGGCGCCTGCGACGACATCGACGTCGACGAGGTGGGCGCCTTCATCGCCGACCTCGGCCGGCACTTCGAGGCCAGCCACGCCGACCTGCTCGCCGAGCTGCGCGAGAAGCGCACGTTCAAGAAGAACGACCTCAAGGACCGGATCGTGGCGGTCATCAAGGACTTCCGCGCCACCTGGCACACCGACTAGCCCGGAGGCCCCATGGGCTCCCTTCGCGACATCCGCCGCCGGATCGCGTCGGTCAAGAACACGCGGCAGATCACCCGGGCGATGAAGCTCGTGGCGGGCGCCCGGCTGCGTCGCGCCACCGAGGCGGCCACCCGGGCCCGGCCCTACCAGGCTTCCCTGAGCCGGGTGCTCGCGCGGGTCGCCCGCGCCGCCGGCGAGGTGGAGCACGACCTGCTGCGGGTTCCCGCCAACGACACCGACATCGTCGTCGTGGTGCTCAGTTCCGACCGCGGGCTGTGCGGGAGCTTCAACAGCAACATCGTGCGCGCCACCCAGGAGCGGGTCGACCGCCTCCAGGCCGACGGCAAGAAGGTCCGCATCCACGCCTACGGCCGCAAGGCGGTGCAGCACTTCCGCAAGCGCGGCTACGACGTGGTCGCCGGCCACGAGGGGCTGGAACCCTCCGACTACGCCGGCGCCACCGACGAGCTCGCCGCCCTCCTCGTCCGGGAGCTCGGCGAGGACGCCTTCGAGAAGGCCTACCTCGCCTACAACGAGTTCCGCTCGGTCATGAGCCAGAAGCCGGTGTTCCGGCAGCTCCTGCCCATGGTCATCGGCGAGGGCGAGGAGGACGCCGAGGAGGCCGAGGCGAGCGAGTACCTCTTCGAGCCCGAGGCCGCCGGCCTCCTCGGCACCCTGCTGCCGATGGCCCTGCGAACCGAGATCCACCAGGCCTTCCTCGAGACCCAGGCCGGCGAGCAGGCCGCGCGCATGACCGCCATGGACAGCGCCACCCGCAACGCCAGCGAGCTGATCGACGTGCTCACGCTCGAGTACAACCGGGCCCGGCAGGCCGCGATCACCACCGAACTCATCGAAATCGTCAGCGGCGCGGAAGCGCTGTAGCCCCCGAAACCGATTCACGGAGCAGCCATGGAAGCCAACACCGGTGAGATCGTCCAGGTCATGGGACCGGTCGTCGACGTCGAGTTCCCCCCGGGCAAGCTGCCGAAGATCTACACGGCGCTCACGATCACCAACAAGTTCATCGACGATCGCGAGGACAACCTCGTCGTCGAGGTGGCGCAGCACCTCGGCGAGAACACGGTCCGCTGCATCGCGATGGACACCACCGACGGCCTGACCCGCGGCCAGGTCGTCAAGGACACGGGCAACCCCATCCGGATGCCCGTCGGCGCCGAGGTTCTCGGTCGCATCCTCAACGTGATCGGCCAGCCCGTCGACGAGCTGGGCCCGGTGAACGCCAGGCACTTCCTGCCGATTCACCGCGAGCCGCCGGCGTTCACCGACCAGTCCACCCAGGTCGAGATGTTCGAGACCGGCATCAAGGTCGTCGACCTCCTCGCCCCCTACGCCCGCGGCGGCAAGATCGGCCTGTTCGGCGGCGCCGGCGTCGGCAAGACCGTGCTGATCATGGAGCTGATCAACAACGTCGGCATGAAGCACGGCGGCTTCTCGGTGTTCGGCGGCGTCGGCGAGCGCACCCGCGAGGGCAACGACCTCTGGTTCGAGATGATGGAGTCCGGGGTCATCAAGGCCCGCAAGGACGAGCACGGCGAGCTGCTCATGAAGGACGGCCTACCGGTGATCGAGCCCGAGGGCTCCCGCGTGGCCCTGGTCTACGGGCAGATGAACGAGCCCCCCGGCGCCCGCGCCCGCGTCGCCCTCAGCGCGCTGACGGTCGCCGAGTACTTCCGCGACCAGGAAGGCCAGGACGTGCTCCTGTTCATCGACAACATCTTCCGCTTCACCCAGGCGGGCTCCGAGGTGTCGGCGCTCCTCGGCCGCATGCCCTCGGCGGTCGGCTACCAGCCCACCCTCGGCACCGAGATGGGCGTGCTCCAGGAGCGCATCACCACCACCAACAAGGGCTCGATCACCTCGGTGCAGGCGATCTACGTGCCCGCGGACGACCTCACCGACCCGGCGCCGGCGACGGCCTTCTCCCACCTCGACGCGACGACGGTGCTCAACCGCAAGATCGCCGAGAAGGGGATCTACCCGGCGGTCGACCCGCTCGACTCCACGAGCCGCATCCTCGAGCCCGGCGTCGTGGGCCGGGAGCACTACGACGTGGCCCGCGAGGTCCAGCGCGTGCTCCAGCGCTACAAGGACCTCCAGGACATCATCGCGATCCTCGGCATGGACGAGCTGTCCGACGAGGACAAGCTCGTCGTGGCCCGGGCCCGCAAGATCGAGCGCTTCCTGAGCCAGCCCTTCCACGTCGCCGAGACCTTCACGGGCTTCCCGGGGGTCTACGTCAGCAAGGAAGACACGGTGCGCGGCTTCAAGGAGATCCTCGAGGGTCGCCACGACGACCTGCCCGAGCAGGCCTTCTACATGGTCGGCACCATCGAGGAGGCCGTCGAGAAGGCCCGGAAGCTGGCCGAGGAGCACTGAGACCATGGCCGCGCCGCAGCTCACCGGGGATCACCCCCTTCGCGTCGAGATCGTCACGCGCTCCAGCGTCGCCTGGGAGGGCCGCGCCGACGAGGTGCAGGCTCCGGGCTTCTTCGGCGAGTTCGGCGCCCTGCCCGAGCACGCCCGGTTGCTCAGCGCGACCGTGCCCGGCATCGTGACGGTGCACGTCGGCGGCGAGGCGCGGCGCTTCGTCGTCGGGCCCGGCTTCGCCGAGGTCGGCCCCGACCGCGTCACCCTGCTGGTGGACTCCTGCGAGGACGCGGCCGAGGTCGACAAGGCCGCCGCCGCCGCCGAGCTGGAGCGCGCCGAGGCGGCGTTCGCCGAGGCGGCGCCGGACACCCCCGAACGCGATCTCGCCGAGCGCGACGTGCTCATGGCCCGGGCGCGGCTCGAGGCCTGAGCCGGGGGGGCCCCTCAATCGGCGACGAGGACGCGCAGGTCCATCGCCCCGACGGAGACGCTGAGGCTGTCGCCGCTGGTGGCGAAGGTGTCGCCGGTGAGCACGTCGGTGTAGCTCCCCTCCGGCAGGCCGGCGAAGGCGACGCCGTTGGTGAGGGTGCGGTCGGCGTCGCTGCGGTTGAGCACGACGAGCAGGGCGTCGCCGGTGTCCGGGTCGACGCGGGCGTAGCCCCAGAGGTCGGGCCACTCGGCCCACCACTCGACCTGCTCGCCGCGCCAGAAGGCCGGGTGCTCGCGACGGGCGCGGCCGAGGGCGGCGACGGTGACGAGGACGCGGGCCGGGTCCTCGTCGAGGCGCGCGGCCATGTCGTCCACGCTCCGCACGCCGCCGTCGCCGAGGGTGCCGGCGGCCTGCCAGAGCGGCTGCCGGTTGTCGGGGTCGGTGTAGCCGGGAAGGCCGATCTCGTCGCCGTAGTAGACGAGGGGCACCGCGGGCTGGGTCAGCAGGAAGCCGAAGGCCAGGCGCAGGCGGTCGTAGGCGGCCGGGTCGGCGGGGGCCGAGGCGCTGGCGAGGGTGGTGTCGTCCTGGCAGGCGGCGACGTAGCCCTCGGCGGCGTAGGTGGTGAAGCGCTCGACGTCGTGGTTGCCGAGGAAGTCGCTCATCAGCGCGTCGCCGTAGGCGGCCTCGGCGGCGGCCAGCGCGCCGTCGAGGTCGGCCAGCGAACCGCTGCCCGTCGCGAAGGCGCCGAGGATCGCGTAGTACATCGGGAAGTCGAACTGCCCGTCGAGCCCGAGGCGCTCGGTGCCGTCGTGGTTGTCGGCGTGCAGGTAGCTCGCGATGAGGTCGGCGCCGTCGAAGGTCTCGCCCACCGTCCAGAACTCCTCGTCGCCGCCGGCGTCGCGGTGCTCGATGTCGGCCCGGATGCGCGCCTCGAGGTTCCAGGGCACGGCGTGGCTCATGTGCTTGACGGCGTCCACCCGCAGCCCGTCGAGGTCGTAGGCGCGGGCCCACCACAGGGCGTCGTCGACCATCGCCGCCAGCGGTTCCGGGTTGCCGTAGTCGACGTCGGGCAGGTAGCTCGCGAACCAGCAGTCCTCGGGGTGCTCGTCGAAGCCCGAGGTGTCGTCGCCCACCTTGCACGGCAGGTAGTCGTGGAACCAGTCGTCGGCGTGGTCGGCGTAGTAGGGGTGGTCCTCGTGGACGTGGTTGCCCACCCAGTCCATGATGACGCGCATGTTCCGGGCGTGGGCGGCCTCGACCAGCGCGGTCAGGGCGTCCTCGTCGCCGAAGTGCTCCTCCACGGTGCGCGGGGCGTCGGGCCAGTAGGCGTGGTAGCCGGCGAAGGTGGCGCCGCAGTCGCCGCCCCAGGCTCCCTCGGCGTTGTCGGCCATGTTGCTGATCCAGAGGGTCGTGACGCCGAGGTCGTCGAGGTAGGGCAGGAGGGCGCGCAGGCCGTCGAGGTCGCCGCCGGCGTAGTCGCCCGCCGGGTTGGGCGAGCCGTCGGCCAGGGTGGCGCCCTCGCTGGCGTCCAGGCTGGGATCGCCGTCGGCGAGGCGGTCGACGAAGGCGAAGTAGACGATGCCCCGGCGCCAGCCCTCGTCGCGGGGGTCGGTCACGTCGGTCCAGAAGGGGATGTGGGCGAACTCGGCCTCGCCGGCGCCCGCCTCGTCGAGGTACAGGCGCAGGGTGTGGCGGGTGGGGGCGAGGCCGTCGGCGTCGACGACGAAGGTGGCGCCGTCGCGAGCTCGCCGCCGGCG
>WGAH01000101.1 GCA_015489145.1 Deltaproteobacteria bacterium | reverse complement strand
TGCCCCGGGCCACGCCCTTGCGGACGTAGCCCATGATGCGGGCCACCCCCGCGTCGAGGGCCTCCTGCTTGATGTCGTGGAGATAGACCTTGCCGCCCTTGTCGCGGGCGAGGGCCGAGACGAAGCCATAGGCCAGGTCGGGGCCGATGGAGCCGGAACCGATCACGCCGACAATCATGCTGCGCTCCCGTGGGTGAGGGCCGCCGCCGGGGACGGCGGGAGGAAGGGGCCGCGTCGCCGCGGCACGCGGGAAGACCGCGCCGGCCGGACGCCGCGGGCCGTGGAGGCGCCCGGTTCGTCCGACGGTCGATTCCGCTAGCACGTCCGGGCCCGTCGCGCAGGTCCCGGAGGCTGACGGGGATCGGGGACCCGGCGGCGCGGCTCCCGCGGGTCGAACGGCCCGCGCCGGGCTATCTTCGGCAGGCATGGCGCCCACCGACATCGACGACCCCCAGGACGCCGGGCCCCTCGCGGGGGCGCTCGGCGAAGAGCTCGACGACGCCGACCTCGCGCAGGACCGGCCCGCCGGGGAGGACGCCCCCGCGCCGCGCCCGCGGCGCCGCCGCTTCCAGCTCATGCGCGAGCTGGCCCTCGCCGACTTCATCACCCTCGGCAACGCGGCCGCCGGCACCGCCAGCATCTTCCTGTGCCTGAACTACCTCGACCTCGGCAACCGGAGCTGGCTGAACTGGGCGATCATCCTGCTGCCCGTCGCCTTCGTCTGCGACGCCCTCGACGGCATCGTCGCCCGCTGGCGCCACCGCCACTCCCCCTACGGCGCCGACCTCGACAGCCTCGCCGACATCGTCTCCTTCGGGGTGGCCCCGGCGGTGCTCGGCTTCACCCTGGGCATGCGCGGCTTCTGGGACGCGGCCATCCTGCTCTACTTCGTCACCTGCGGCATCGGCCGGCTGGCCCGCTTCAACGTCACCGCCGACTCCCTGATGACCGAGTCGGGCAAGGTCGCCTACTTCGAGGGCACGCCGATCCCGACGAGCCTGCTGCTGGTGGTGGTGCTCGCCGTCGCCTTCCGCTTCGACGCGGTGGGCGACGACCTCTGGCTCGGGCACGTCCGCTTCCTCGGCGGCACCCTGCACTGGCTCACGCTGATGTACGCCGCGAGCGGCAGCCTGATGATCAGCACGATCCGCGTGCCCAAGCCGTAGGCGCCTCGCCGGGGCCGGCACCGCCGGCCCGCCAAGGGCCGGGCGCGATCAGTCGGTTGTGGTGAAGTCGTCGACAACCGCCGGTTCCAGCGGCTCCTCGGCGTCGCCCATGCCCCAGCTCCGCACGCGCAGGGCGTCGCCGTCGAGGTCCACCACCAGGAAGCCGTGCTGCACCTCGGTGGAAATCGCGTCCTCGTCCAGCTCGGGAAAGGCGAGGAGAGACCGGGCGTCGGCGTCCTCGGAGTCCGGGTCGACCAGCGCCTCCCACATCTTGTCGCCGGCGGCGGGCACGACGAGGTAGCCGACGCCGTCCTCGGGGCCGATGCCGTAGGCGGCGGCGGCCACCGCCTCGTAGCGAATCGGGCCGAAGCGCTGGTAGATGTGCTCGTGGCCGGTGAACACGAAGTCGACCGTGCCGTCCATGAGCGCGGTGATCGGCCGCGTTTCGAGCTGGCGGCCGGCGAAGCGCGCGCCCACGTCGTAGGGCGGGTGGTGCCAGGCCGCAAACACCCGCCTCGCGACGCGCTCCTCGCCGTCCCAGGTCTCGGCGAGCACGCCGTCGAGCCAGTCGTACTGGGCGCCGCCCTCCTGGAAGGCGTCCGGGTCCTCGCTGGCGAGGGCGATGAACCGGGCCGGCCCGAGGTCCTGCACGTAGACCGGCGCCCAGCCCGAGCCGGAGGGGACCGGGAAGTACCGCTCGAAGCTGGACCAGTCGGTGCTCGACGCGCGCCCCGGCGTGTCGTGGTTGCCGATCACGGGCAGCAGGGGCACCGAGGCGAACAGGTCGCGCCCGCCGGCGAAGAAGCGCCACCACCACCCGGGCAGGTCGTCGGCCGCCATGTCGCCGACGAACAGCACGGCGGCGGCGTCGCCGGCCTCGGCCAGGGCGGCGGCGGCCACCTCGGGCCAGCGGTCGGTGGGCTCGGCGTTGTCCTGGGCGTCGCCCATCACGAGGAAGCGCAGGGCGTCGCCGCCGACGGGCGGCGTGTGGAAGCGGAAGGCCTCGCTGACCCGGCCGCTCGGGTCGTGCAGCCGGTAGGTGTAGGTGGTGTCGGGCTCGAGGCCGGAGAGGACGACGTGGTGAAGGGTGTCCACCTCGTCGCCGGCGGCCCAGCGGTCGGGGCCGCGGCCCGTGCCGAAGGACACGACCCCGTGGCAGGGCTGGTCGGTCTCGAAGCTCACCACCACGCCGGTGCCGGGGCTCACCCGGTCGTCCCAGGTGAGGTAGGGGCCGAGGTAGGGGTAGCGCAGGGCGTGGTGGTAGGCGCGGCCCTCGTCGTCGTCGACGTTCTCGCCGTCGGTGAACCGCATGTGGAGGGCGTGGGCCGTCTCCGGGAGCGCGAGGCTGCCCCGCCAGGCATCGCCGTCGCGGGTGAGGGGCAGCTCGGCCCAGGCGATGGTGAGGCCGTCGTCGGTCTCGTCCTCGGTCAGGCCCTCCACGCCGTCGAGGGCCACCCAGCCGTCGAAGCCGTAGCGCAGGGTGAGGGCCTCGGCGTCGGCCAGCTCGCCGGTGTAGGTGACGGTGATCGCGTCGCCGGGGCCGGCGTCGGGGGGATCGACGCGCACCGGCCAGGTCTCGGCGGCGTCGAAGTCGAGCACGGTGGGCCGGCGCACCTCGACGGTGAGGGTGGCCGCCTCGCCCTCGTCCTGCCCGTCGAAGGGCACGCCGCGGCAGGTCCACCGGCCGGCCCGCGCCTGCTCGGCCGGGAGCACCGCGCCGTCCACCAGCCGGCCGTCGTCGGAGGACCAGCTCAGGCGCACGCCCACGGCGGGGCCGTCCGGGTCTTCCGGAGGCTCGGCGACCAGGCAGGTGAGGTCCTGCATCCCGGCCATCGGGTCGGCGGCGTCCACCGCGAGGACCGGGGGGCCCGGCGGCGTGTTGCGGACCACCAGCGGGTCGAGGTCGGCGGGCGGCGCGGCCTCGAAGCCGTCGGTCGCCGTGACCCGCGCGGCGACGCGATCGCCGGCGGCGAACCAGCGGGTGCCGTCCAGCACCGGGCCGTCCTCGTCGACCGCCTCGCCGTTCACCGTCCAGGCGAAGCGCAGGATCACCGGGTCGCCGTCCGGGTCCTCGGCGTCCACCCGCGCCTCCAGGGCCGTGTCGGTGCGCGGGGCCGGGTCGGACCAGGCGATGCCGCGCACGACCGGGGGCGCGTCGCCGACGGTCACCTCGGCGGAGCCCGTCGCGCCCTCGGGTCCCTCGACCCGCACCCGCCAGGTCTGCCCCCGCGCCGTGAGGCTGGCGGGAACCGTGTCGCCGGCGAGGTCGGCCACCGCCTCGCCGTCGCGAAACCAGCGCACCGCCGTCACCCCCGGCGGCAGCTCGGCGACGAGATCGTCGGTGGTGTCGGGCGCCTCCGGGCCGATGCGGACCGGCAGGGCGGGCGGAGCCTGCGCGCAGGCGAGGAGGAGCAGGGCGACCACGACGCGACCTCGGATGCGGCCAGTATAGGCC
>WGAH01000100.1 GCA_015489145.1 Deltaproteobacteria bacterium | reverse complement strand
TCGTAGAAGCGCACGGCGGTCCCGTCGGGCCAGCCGTCGACCGTGACGGTCTGCGCGTTGCCCTCGCCGTCGGCGAGGGTGGCGCTCACGTCGCCGTGGCGCTCCGAGGCGTTGATCGTGGCGCGCATCGCGAGGTGCTCGCCCAGGTCCCCGTCGAAGCCGAGGATCGCCCGCGGCACCCGGAAGGCGACGCTCGCGGGCCCCCCGTCGGCGGTGAACTGCATGGCGGCGAGGTCGAACCGGAGCTCGCCCCGGGGCCGCAGGAAACCCGCCGGGGCCGGGGTGGGTCCGCCCACGGCGGCGGCCGGCGCCGGCGGCGCGGCGGCGAGCGCCGGGGCCGCGGCGGCGGGCGCCGGCGACGCGGGAGGCGGTTGCACCTCGCCCTCCTCCACGCTCACGTCCACCACCCCGGCGCGGCGCAGCACGCTCATCACCCAGTAGACGTCGGCATCCCGGGCCTGGGCATCGCGCAGGATGCGCCATTCCCCGGCATCTCCGGCGTGCTCCCGCACCCAGGCCCGCACCCCGTCGCGATCCTCGAGCCGCCCGTCCACCACGAGCAGCCCGTCGGGTCCCACGCCGATCTCGAGCGCCGCGCCGGCTGTCGAGGCCTCGGCGCTCGCGCCGGCCTCGCCGGGCCCCGCCTCGTCGGCCCGGGCGAGCCCCGGCGGCATCGCCAGCAGAACCGCCGCCAACCGGGCGCCCCGCCGAGCCGGGGCGCGCATCCTTCGAGTCCCCATCATCCTTCCTCCGGTTCACCGCCATAGCACGCCGCACCCCGCCCGGTTGCCCCGCGCGGGAACGGGCGCTACCGGGGGCGCCCCCCGAACGCGAGGCGATCGCCGTGCAGTACCGAGGATTCGAGCTCGACCCCTTCCAGGTCGAGGCCATCGAGGCGCTGGCCGCGGGCCGCAGCGTGCTGGTGAGCGCCCCGACCGGCACCGGCAAGACCGTCGTGGCCGACTGGGTCGTGGAGGACGCGCTCCGCAAGGGGCGGCAGGTCGTCTACACCGCGCCGATCAAGGCCCTGTCGAACCAGAAGTTCCGCGACTACTGCCGGCTTCACGGCGAGGAGAACGTCGGCCTGGTCACCGGCGCCTCGCGGCGGATCACGAGGTCGCCGGTGCGGGTGATGACCACCGAGATCCTCCGCAACATGCTCCTCACCGGCGAGCAGCTCCCGGACCTGGCCGCCGTGGTCGTCGACGAGATCCACTTCCTCGACGACCCCGAGCGGGGCACCACCTGGGAGGAGGTCCTGATCTACCTCGACCCGTCGGTGCAGGTCGTCGGCCTCAGCGCCACCCTGTCCAACCTCGACAGCTTCGCCGCCTGGCTGTCCAGCGTGCGCGGATCCGAGGTGGCGGTGGTGCGCGAGGACCGCCGGGCGGTGCCCTTGCGCTTCGCCCTGGCCTGCCGCGAGGCCGGCGTGCGCTCCCCCGAGGCGATGGAGCGCTTCCACAAGGACTGGGCCCGCCGCAACGCCTACGCCCTGCGGCGCGCCCGGGACGCCGGCCGACGCGGCGACCGGCGCCGCCCCCCGCGGGTGGGCGCGCCGACCCGGCACCACCAGGTCTTCAAGATGCTGTGGCCGGACCACGCGCCCTACCTCTACTTCGTGTTCTCGCGGCGCGACGCCGAGGGCATGGCCCGGGGGCTGCTGCGGCGCCTCGACCGGCCCCTCCTCGACGCCGCCGAGCGCGCCGAGGTGCGCGAGACCCTGGCGGCCTTTCGCGCCTCCCCGGGCGGCGCCGACGCCCTCGACGCCGAGATCGCCCGCATGCTCGAACACGGCGTCGCCTTCCACCACGCGGGCCTGCACGTCATGCTCAAGGCGCTGGTCGAGGGGCTCTACGAGCGGCGCCTCGTCCGGGTGCTCTACTGCACCGGCACCTTCGCCCTGGGCATCAACATGCCCGCCCGCACCGCCGTCTTCGAGGGCATGGTGCGCTTCGACGGCCGCGGCATGATCCAGCTCCCCACCCGCGAGTTCATGCAGATGGCCGGCCGCGCCGGCCGCCGGGGCATGGACGAGGCCGGCCTCGTCGTCGTCCGCACCGACATCGAGGACGTGCCCGCCGCCCTGCGCCAGCTCCGGGGCTACCTCGAGGGCCGCTACGAGCCCGTCCGCAGCCGCTTCAGCCTGTCCTTCAACTCGGTGGTCAACCTCCTGCACCGCCACCCGCCCGAGCACATCCGCACGATGGTCGAGAAGTCCTTTCTCGCCTGGCACCGGGCCCGGCGGGCCGAGCGCGCCGCCGAGCAGGCCGAGGCCCTCGCCCGGCGCCTCCGGGACCAGGGCTGGCGGGAGGGGGTCAAGCCGCCCCGCGGCATGAAGAAGGCGGTGCAGCGCCTCAAGCGCCTGCGCCGCGAGGCCGCCGCCGGGGCCGAGCGCACCTGGGAGGAGTTCAACCAGCGCGTCCGCTTCCTGCGCGACTGGGGCTACCTCGACGAGGCCGGCGCCTTCAACGCGGGGGCGAAGGTGCTCATGCACGTGCAGATCGCCGAGATCTTCACCACCGAGCTGTTCCTCCAGGGCGTCTTCGACGAGGCCCTGGCCGAGGGCGGGCCCGCGCTGCTCTTCGGCGTGCTCGCCGGCATGTGCAACGACCTCCCCCGCGGGGTGAGCGTCCACGTCGGCCGGGAGCACCGCCACCTCGGGCGGCGCGTCAGCCGGATCCGCCGCTCCGACATCGTGGTGGACGCCGAGGTCCTCACCGGCGTCGAGGTGACCTGGGACCCCCAGATGATCGGGCTCGGCCGCCTGTGGGCCGAGGGGCGCAGCCTCGCCGAGCTGCTGCTCAACGTCCACAGCCCCACCGACATCTCCGGCGACCTCGTCGGCGCCTTCCGCCGGGCCAAGGACCTCGCCGGGCAGCTCGCCCAGGCCTGGCACGAGGACCCGGACCGGGTGGCGCTGCTGCGCGACCTCGTGCGCTCGGTGAGCCGGGACGAGGTGGAGGTCGTGGACTGACGCCCGAATCGCGGCGCTCAGGGGCGCAGGGTGGCGGTGCCGAGGGCGCCGAAGGCGGTGGCGCCCTCGATGGTGCTGCCGTCCACCGGGTTCGTCGCGGTGCTGTAGCCGTAGCGGTAGACGTAGACCGCCGCCAGGTCGCCGGAGGCGAAGGACGAGAACGCCGAGGCGGGCACGGTCGCGGAGCCGGTGTCGTCGGAGACGCAGAAGATCTCGCCCTTCTGCGTCGTGCCCGCCGCGTTGAACACGACGATGTCGATCACCATGTCGAGCCCGGTGCCCGAGGGCGCCCAGGAGAAGCTCGCCGCCGAGGCGCTCAGCGGGCTGAAGGCGCCGCTGCCGTCCGCGAACAGGGCGATGGGCTCCAGCGAGGTGATGCTGGTGGCGGTCTGGATCACCCCCTCCGTCGCGAAGGGCCCGAGGTCGCCGCCGTCGGGGACGCTCAGGTCGTAGGCGGCGTTCTTGACGTAGTCGTCGCTGCCGAGCCCGCTCGACAGGTAGCTCGCGTCGCCCTGCCGCTGCAGGTCGATGGACACGCTGCTGCCCATTTCCAGGTAGACGTGCCCGCCGACGTCCTCGAAGCTGCTCGTCGGCGTCGTCCGGGCCGGGTCCACCGCGCAGGAGCCCGCCGGCGGCATCCAGTCCGCCCACCCCGTCGCCGTCGGCGCGTGAAAGACCGCCGAGCCGTCCACCAGCAGGTTGGTGGTGAGCCCGAAGCAGCTCGGGCAGCCCACGGCGATGTAGTCCAGCTCGACCAGCCCGCTCACGAGGCCCTCGGCGCCGCCGTCCCCCGAGCCGCCGTCCCCCGAGCCGCCGTCCCCGGCGCCCCCGTCCCCCGCCGCGTCGGTGAAGGTGAAGGCGTCGGCCAGGGTGGCCTCGCCCAGGTCGCTGCGAACCCGCACGTCCACCGTGCCCTCGGCGTGGACCTCGGGGGTGGTGACCGCCAGCTCGTCGTCGCCGAGCACGGTCACCTCGACCTCGGTGCCGCCGAACCAGAAGGCGACCTCCCCCTCGAAACCCGCGCCGCGGACCAGCACCTCGGTGCCCCCCGCCAACGGGGCCGCGTCCGGGTCGAGGGCGTCGATGCGAACCGGCGCGGCGGCGCCCGTGTCGCCCGCTCCCCCGTCGCCCGCCTTCGGGTCGAGGCCCACGGTGCCGCAGGCGGCGAGGAGCAGGATCGGCGAAAGGGGCATGGGCCTCCCGGAAGGGCGCGACCGCGCCCGCCTCCGGCGCGGGGAACGGATCCTCAGAGCGACAGGATGATCTCCTCGAGGAGGGCGTCCATGTCGATCGTGTTCTGCGACTCGTTGTGGAAGGTGGTGTAGAGCGCCGTGCCCGAACCCTTGTCGAAGCGCACCGCCAGCGGGGCGTCGGTCACCGTGCCGCCGCCGTACCACCAGTTGATCGGCGCGTCGCCCTGGATCAGCACGTCCACCGTCGACTTCGCCGAGACGGGGATCACCCAGGCGTCGAGGTCGTAGTTGAGGTCGGCGGTGTCCGAGCCGAGGATCGCCTTCATGTTGGCGTCGAGCACGTCGGCGGTCAGCCGCCCGGACTGGCCGATGCGGGCGTCGTCCACCCGGTCGTCGTCGCCGTAGTAGTCGATGGCGTCGGGGAAGGCGACCTCGAAGAAGTAGTGGGCCCAGTCCGAGGTGTAGATGCTGCCGCCGCCCTCGACGTAGTCCTTGATGTTCGAGCCGATCTCGCCCTTGGACCCGCTGGTGATCCAGCCGTCGGAGATGCCGCAGTTGAAGAAGATGATGTCGTACTCCTTCATGCGGTCGAGGTCGGTGAGGAAGTCGATGTAGTCGCGGCTGGTCTTGCCGTCGATGGCGTCGTAGTCGACCCCGAGGTCGCGCAGGATCGTCTCGATGGAGTCGTAGTAGCCGGTGATCACGGCCACCGTGACGTCGTCGGGGCTCAGGCACTCCTCGTCGGTGAGCTCGAGGAGGCCCGGATCGGTGAGGGAGACCGGGATCTCGGTGGAGAAGCTGCCCTTCTCGACGTGGATCACGTGGTCGCCGAGCGGCACCCCCTCCAGCAGGAAGTAGCCGTCGGCGTCGGTGGTGTCGCTGATGCGGCGGTCCTCGGCGCCGTCGCCGTCGTCGTCGATGGCGATCCAGGCCTCGGCCCCGACGACGTAGCCCTCGCCGGTGAGGTCGCAGACGCGGCCCTTCACGCTGCCGGTCTCCTCGTCGGGGGGGTGCGAGGCGCCGGTGTCGCCGTCGGGGAGGCCGGCGGTGTCCTCGGCCGGGAGGCTCTTGCCGTTGAGCCGGGAGAGGTCGTAGTCGCTGCACGCCGCGAGGAGGGCGAGGCTGGCGAGGAGGGCGGATCGGCGCATGGCGGGCTCCTGGCGCGCGCCCCGGCCGGTGCCGGCTGCCGGAGGCTTCGCCGCGCCACGCCGGGATCGTAGCCGAGCCGCGCCGGGGCCACAACCGCGCCGCCCCCCCGCGCCGGGTTAGCCCGGCCCCATGCGCCACGACCTCATCCTGCGGGGCGGCCGCGCCGTGATCGGCGGCCGCGTGATCGAAGCCGACATCGGCATTCGCGACGGCCGCGTCAGCGCCGTCGGCGCCGTGCCGGGATCCGCCGCCGAAACCGTGGAGGTGCGCGGCCTGGTGGCGCTTCCCGGGCTCATCGACGGGCACGTCCACTTCCGCGAGCCCGGCGCCGAGCACAAGGAGGACCTCGCCACCGGCACCGCCGCCGCCGCCCTCGGCGGCGTGACCGCCGTGCTCGAGATGCCCAACACGAACCCGCCGACGACCACCGCCGAGGCCCTG
>WGAH01000099.1 GCA_015489145.1 Deltaproteobacteria bacterium | reverse complement strand
GGCCCGCCCCCGGAACAGGCGCCTCACGGCCGCTCCCGGTTCACAGGGCCTCCGCCGACAGGATCACCCGGGGGAACAGCGGCCCCTCGGGGCCGGCGCGCACGGCGTCCATCCAGGCGACGACCTCCTCGGCCGGGGTGTCGGGCGCCGGGACGAGGACGATGCGCTCGCGCTCGGGATCGAGGCGCTTCAGGCTGAGCAGGACCTCCTGGAGGCCGGCGAGATCGGCGGCCTCGAAGTGCCGCTGCTCCGTGTCGCCCACCTGGGCGCGCACGTCGGTGGTCCGCACGGCGGCCTCCACCCGGTAGCCCGAAGCGGTGCGCGTCACGACGACGCGCTCGACGGCGCCCGGCGGCTCGGGGGGCAGGTCCTCGCCGGGGCCCGGCACGCCCAGCGCGATGCCGGTGAGCTTCTGGGCGGAGCTGGTCATGAGGAGCAGCGGCAGCAGCAGCACCATGAGGGCGGCCACCGACATGAGCGCCGGCCGGGTGTCGGGCCGGGGGCGGGCACGGCGGAACAGCCGCCTCACGCGCCCTCCCGCCGGGCGGCGGCGACGTAGGCGGCCACCGCCTCGCACAGGGCGAGGATGCGCTGGGCCTTGCCGTCGAACCAGGCGTGGAGCGCCAGCGCCGGGATGCCGACCATGAGACCCCAGGCCGTGGTGGCCATGGCGGTGGCGATGCCGTCGGACAGGCGGGTGGCGCGCTCGACCGCCGAGGCGTCGGACAGGCCCGTGAAGGCGATGATGAGGCCGTAGACCGTGCCGAGCAGCCCGAGCATGGTCGAGATGTTGCCCACCGCGGCGAGGTAGGGCACCCGGTGGACCACCCGCGCCTCGATGAGGGCGGCCTTGGCGCTCATCGCGTCCCAGGCGGCCTCGGGGCCGGGGGCGTCGGCGCCGGCGCGCACCAGGCCCTCGACCGGGTGGTTGGCCGCCTCGGCCCGCGCCGCGGCGAGGTCGCCCTGGGCCACCGCCGACAGCAGCGCCGCCTCGTCGACGCGCCACCGCACCCAGAACATCCAGGCCCGCTCGAGCGCCACGGCGAGGCCGAAGGCGAGGGCCGCGGTGATCGCGAACATGAACAGGGCGCCGGGACCCGAGAATCCACCGAGCAGGGTTTCCAGCAAGGCGCCTCCACGCGGCGAGGGATGAGGGGCATGGCCTAACCGCCCCGGCGGCGAGGCCGCCCCAGCCTACTGCACGTAGCCGATGCTCCGCATGAGGTCCTCGACCTGCTGGCGGTTCAGCCCGGTGTCGGAGGCCGCCGCGTCGGGCTCGGGGGGCGGCTCGGGCCACAGCAGCCACGCGGCGAGACCGCCGCCGAGCCCCGCGAGGAGCACGGCGGCCAGGAGGAAGCGGGCTCGCCGGGACAGCGCCATGGCGGCATCCTATCGCGCCGGGCCGCCGGCGGCGGCTCAGGCGTCCAGGGCCACGAAGTCGGCGACCCGGTCGGCCAGGGCCATGGCGGTGAGCATCGGGTTCGCCCCGGCGGACTCGGGGAACAGCGAGGTGTCGGCGACGTACAGCCCCTCGACCCCGCGCACCGCCCCGGTGGGGTCGACCGGGTGACGCCCGGGGTCGGCCCCCATCGCCATCGTGCCGAAGGCGTGGTTGCTGGCGACGACCAGGTCGGAGGGGCGCATGTCGAGGCGGCGGATCGCGTCGGCCAGGCCCGGGTCGTCGCTGACCGCGGGCAGGCCGTGGATGCCGGCCACCACGCTCTCGGCGCCGGCGGCGAAGAACATCTCGACGATGCGCGCCATGCCCTCCTTCATGCGGGCCACGTCGCCGGCGCCGATGTTGTAGCTGTAGGTGGCGCGCCCGCCGACCGGCCAGGGGCGCACCTCCCCCTCGCTGTCGTCGCCCGACACCCAGCAGTCCCACACGGCCATGCGCCGGTAGTCCTTGAGCAGCGCCTTGAACTCGTCGCCCATGCCCGGGAACCGGAAGGCGAGGAGCGCCGCCGGCGCCCACAGGCTCTCGAGCTTGATGCCGTCGGGCTCGATGAACTGCGTGCAGTGCGCGCCCTGGCTGGCGCCGGCCCAGGGAAACACGTCCTCGGGAAAGACGCCGGAGAGGCTGGTGCCCGGGTGGAACAGGAGGTTCTTGCCGATGCGCGGGTGGCGGAGCCCCGAGCGCAGGGCGAGGGCCGGGTTCGCCATCGGGCCCGCCGACAGCACGGTGACGCGGGCGGTGATCCGCACCGGCGGCCCCCTGCGGAAGGTGATCGGGTCGACGACGTGGCCCTCGATCCCCCGCACGCGACCGTGCCGCACGACGAGGCGCTCGGCGACGACGCTGGTGTAGACGCGGCCCCCGTGGGCGAGCACGTCCGGGATCGCGGCGATGTCGGTGGAGTTCTTCGCCCGGACGCGGCAGCCGGTCATGCACTCGCCCAGGCCGTTGCAGCCCGTCTCGTTGCGGGCGATGGGCTCGCCCTTCCAGCCCAGCGCCTCGCAGGCCGCGAGGAACAGCTCGTTGCGCGGCCCCATGACGGCGGGAGCCGTGGGCCGCACGCCGTACAGCGCCTCCACCGCGTCGAAGTGGCGGTCGAGGGCCCCGTCGCCGAAGCCGGTGAGGCCGTGCTCCCGCTCCCAGCGGCGAAGCGCGAAGGGCATGGCCCGCAGGCAGATCGCCGAGTTGACCACCGAGCCGCCGCCCAGGACCCGCCCGTGCAGGGTGGGCATGAAGGCGTTGCCCGAGGTGGTCCGCATCCCCCCGTCCCAGAACAGGCGGGCCATCGTGTGGCCGGCCTCGCGCCGGAAGTCCCGGGCGCGGGCCACCGGACCGGCCTCGACCACGATGACGCGGTGGCCGGCGAGGGCGAGGCGCCGGGCCACGGTGGCGCCGCCGGGGCCGCTGCCGACGACGATCACGTCGGCGTGGTCCCGCACGGGACCGGCGTAGTCGTCGAACTCGAAGAGGTCAGGGCTCTCCAGCGGGGCTTCGCGCGGGTGGATCGCCGGCCGGCGCCCGTCTACCGACCGGCTCGGGCTTTTTTTTCCGCGCCCTTGCCCGCCGCGCCCTTGCCGACCTTCGCGGCGACCTTCTCCTTGACCTCCTTGACCGTGTCCTTCACGGCGGCCTTCGCCAGGCTCACCGCCGGCCCCTTCTCGTAGAAGCTGCCCAGCGCGTCCTCGAAGGCGGCGAGGAAGAAGTCGATCTCGTCGTCGGTCAGCGTCACCGGCGGCAGGACCTTGATCGCGTTGAGGCCCGGGCCCGGGATCTGCACGATGACCCGCTGCTCGGTGTACATCGCGACGTTGACCGCGGCCCCGAAGACGCCGGGATCGGCGAGGCCCATGAGCTTCTGCTGCACGCGGAGCCGCGCGTTCGCGCTGTCCTTGAAGTAGACCGCGCACATGAGCCCGGCGCCGGCGACGCGATCGATGACGTCGTAGCGGGTCGCGATGTCCTCGAGGCCGGCGCGGAGGCGGGCGGACAGCTCCATCGACCGCTTCGGGGCGTCGAGCTCGCCGAGCACGTCGAGGGTGGCGAGGCTCGCCGCCATGGCGATGTTGTTCTCGGCGAAGGTCGAGAAGTAGAAGGCGCCGGACTTGAACCGGTCGTAGACCCGGTCGTAGACCTCGTCGGTGACCAGCACGGCGCTCACCGGGGCGTAGCCGCCGCTCAGCGTCTTGGAGACGGTCATCAGGTCGGGCTGCACGCCCTGGCCCACGCTGGCGAACCAGTGGCCCACCCGCCCGAGCCCGGTCTGCACCTCGTCGGCGATCAGGTAGGTGCCGTGCTTCGTGCACAGCTCCCGGGCCGCCTGGAGGTACTGCGG
>WGAH01000098.1 GCA_015489145.1 Deltaproteobacteria bacterium | reverse complement strand
CCGCTGGGGGGCAGCGGGCCGCTGGAGGCGGGGCAAAGGCCTCGCAGCGGCGCGCGGATGGCGCCGGGCCGGGTCCCCGCGCGCACCACCGCAGCGCCACGGGGTGACGGAGCGCATCTCGGCGGGTTCGGGGTGGACGGCGGGACGCTCAGGCGGGGGCGTCGACGACGGAGCCGCCGGCGAGTGGCGGGCCGGCCCCTACACCCGGTGGGCCAAGGCGGTGCTCCGCGCCGGCTGAGCGCCCCGCCTTCGGGCCCGCCGGGCTATGATGCGGCGCTCTCGTCCCGGAGGTCCGCCCGTGCTCGTCGCGCTCGAAGGTCCCAGCGCCGCGGTCCTCACGGCGGGCATCCTGCTGATGAGCCGGGCCCGCAACCTCGGGCAGCGCCTGCGGGTCGAGGCGGTGGGCGACCCGGACGCGATCACCCCGGTGCGGGGGCCGGCGCTCCTGCACAGCCCGGTGCTGGCCTCCGGCGGGGTGGGGCGCGACCTGGGGCTCGGCGCGCTGGTCGTCGTGCCCGGCCCCCCCGACGAGCCCGTCGCGACCTGCCTCGCGGAAGACGGCCTCGGCGAGTGGTTCCTGCTCGACCGGGCCGGCGACGGCATCCACCCGGCGACCCGCGCCTTCGTGGGCCTGTGCCGCGACGGCGACCCGGCCCGCCGGGAGCTGGGCCGGCAGCTCCGGGCGGCGATGCAGGCCCTGGGCTGCCCTGCCGAGCCGGCCCTGGTCGACCTCCTCTTCGGCGCCCCGGCGCCGCCCCTGGTGCGCCTCGCCGCCGCCCTGCGGGCCGGCCGCGCGATGTGGCCCGGGCGCGGCCACGCGATCACGCGCTTCCTGCGCCCCCGGAGCTGGACGCGGGAGGTGCCCGACGGTCCCTGCGGCGTGGACGAGCTGGTCGCCATGCGCGAGGACGGCCGCCTCGACGCCCTCCTCGACCACCTCGCCCCCGGGGTGCGCGCGGCGGTGGACCGCTGGCTCGCGGCGATGGCCCAGGCGGTGCGCGGCCCCGAGGACGCCGCCCTCCTCTGCGCCCTCGTCGAGGTGGGCGCGGCGCTGGTCGCCATGGCCCCGCAGGGTGGCCTCGCGCCGCTGGCCCCCGCCGCCGACGCGGTGGCCGTGGGGCTCGAGCGCGCCCTGGGCGCCGCCGGCGGGTCTTCCGATGCCACCGCCGCCCTCGCCGACACCTTCCGCTTCCTCGGCGGGCGCTTCGTCCCCGCCGCCCGCTACGCCGTGCCGGTGCCGGGCGCGCCGCCGCCGGCCGGGCGCCTGGCGCGCTGGCGATGGCTGAGCGAGGCCACGCGCCGGGCCGCCGACCGGGTCGACGCGATCTGGCACGATCTCCTGGACC
Source organism: Deltaproteobacteria bacterium (assembly GCA_015489145.1). Taxonomy (GTDB): domain Bacteria; phylum Myxococcota_A; class UBA796; order UBA796; family UBA2385; genus S143-5. The sequence goes on along the minus strand of WGAH01000098.1, from coordinate 2,589 downwards.
CCCCGCAGTGAAGGGCCGCGAACCGGATAGGCTGGAGGGAGCTACGGAGGTGGCCTTGAAGGATCGCGCACCGGCGCAGGCCCGGCAGGGCCGCCGCGGTCGCCGCGGCGGGCGCGGGCCCACCACGCCCGACATCCTCTACCACGCCACCACCGTGCGCCGGGTGCGCCGGGTGCGGAGCCGCGGCGTGCTCGAGGTGCGCGGCGGCCGCCCCGTCTTCCTGTCCCGCCACGAGGGCCAGGCCTGGCAGGCGGCCTGGCGCATGGGCGACGAGCCGGCGGTGCTCGTGGTCGACGCCTTTCGCGCCCGCCGGGCCGGCTGCCGCTTCCGGCGCAACGAGATGGGCCTGTGGCAGGTCGACCGGGTGCCGATCGAGCACGTGCTGAACCTGCACTCCGGCTACGGCGAGCAGGTCTCGGCCGGCGGCCTGCCGGTGTGGTTCGGCCCCGACGGGCCGCGGGTCCTGCTGATCCGCGTGCGCCGGCGCAACGGCTCCACCTGGGAGGTCGCCAAGGGCAAGCTCGAGCCGGCCGAGACCCCGGCGGCGGCTGCGGTGCGCGAGATCCGCGAGGAGATCGGCTTTCCCCTCCGGCTCCAGGTCGTGCGTCCCCTCGGCTGGGTGCGCTACGGCTTCTACACCCCCGAGGGCGACCCGCGCCTCAAGACCCTGCACATGTTCCTGCTCCGCACGCCGGAGCGCGTCACCGACTTCGAGCCGCGGCAGCGCGAGGGCATTCGCGAGGTCGCCTGGTTCGACCCCCGGGAGGCCGAGCGGCTGGTGCCCCACCGCAGCCTCCGGCCCCTCATGCGCCGGGTGGCGCGGTTGCTGGCCGACCCGGCGGCGGTGGCCGCCATGCGGGCCGGCTCCTTCGCCGACGAGGCCGCCGGCCTCGAGGCGCCCGGCGGCGAGGAGTAGCGCCGCCGGGAACGGGGGCGCCTACTTGCCCGCGGCGGGGTCGGGCACGTAGAGGCGCTGCCCGACCTCGTGGAACTCGCGGGCCTTGTCCGCGAGGCCCTTCTCGCGCTCCATGTCGCGGACGCGCTGGCTGATCTCCATCGAGCAGAACTTCGGCCCGCACATGCTGCAGAAGTGCGCCGTCTTGGCCGCCGGCGCCGGCAGGGTGGCGTCGTGGTAGCGGCGGGCGAGCTCCGGGTCGAGGGCGAGGTTGAACTGGTCCTCCCACCGGAACTCGAAGCGGGCGCGGCTCATCGCGTCGTCCCAGTCGCGGGCGCCGGGGTGGCCCTTGGCGACGTCGGCGGCGTGGGCCGCGATGCGGTAGACGATGAGCCCCTGCTTGACGTCCTCCTTGTCGGGCAGCCCGAGGTGCTCCTTGGGCGTGACGTAGCAGAGCATGGCCGTGCCGGCGGCGCCGATGATCGCCGCGCCGATGGCGCTGGCGAAGTGGTCGTAGCCGGCGGCCACGTCGGTGACGAGGGGCCCGAGGGTGTAGAAGGGGGCGTCGTGGCACCACTTCCGCTCCTCGTCGACGTTCTCGACGATGCGGTCGATGGGGACGTGGCCCGGACCCTCGATCATCACCTGGCAGCCCTTCTCCCAGGCGACCTGGGTGAGCTCGCCGAGCGTGCGAAGCTCGGCGAACTGGGCCTCGTCGTTGGCGTCGGCCAGCGAGCCGGGGCGCAGGCCGTCGCCGAGGCTGAAGGCGACGTCGTAGCGGGCCATCAGCTCGGCGATGCGGTCGAAGTGCTCGTAGAGGAAGCTCTCGCGGTGGTGGGCGAGGCACCACTGGGCCATGATCGAGCCGCCGCGGGAGACGATGCCCGTGACGCGGTTCGCGGTGAGCGGCACGTGGTGGAGGCGCAGCCCCGCGTGGATCGTGAAGTAGTCGACGCCCTGCTCGGCCTGCTCGGCCAGGACGTCGAGGAACAGCTCGATGTCGAGCTTCTCCGGGTCGCCGCCCACCCGCTCGAGGGCCTCGTAGATCGGCACCGTGCCGATGGGCACCGGCGAGCGCCGCAGGATGGCCTCGCGGGTCTCGCGGATGTGGGCGCCGGTGCTGAGGTCCATCACCGTGTCGGCGCCCCACTTCAGCGACCACAGGAGCTTGTCGACCTCCTCCTCGACGCCGCTGTGCACCGCGGAGTTGCCGATGTTGGCGTTGACCTTGGTGCGGAAGTTCCGGCCGATGATCATCGGCTCGAGCTCGAGGTGGCGCTTGTTGGCCGGGATGATCGCCCGGCCGGCCGCCACCTCGTCGCGGACGAACTCGGGGGTGACGCCCTCGCGCAGGGCGACGAAGCGCATCTCCTCGGTGATCACGCCCTGGCGGGCGTAGTGGAGCTGGGTGGGCACCGGGTCGTTCGCCCGCGCCTCGACCCAGGCCTTGCGGCGCGGCGGCAGCGGCGCGCGCCCGGCGTCGGGTCCGCTGGCGTCGTACAGCACGACCCGCTCGCCGTTGGTGAGCGTGATCTCCTGCATGGGAACGCGCATGTCGCCCACGAGCACCCTGCGGCGCCCGGGCGTGCCCTGGCTGGTCTCACCCATCGTCTTCCTCCGCCGGCATGACCCGGTTCAGGTTCCGCGGTGTCTTCTCAGGGCGCCGGCACCGTGTCGGCGACCACCCGCGGATG
>WGAH01000097.1 GCA_015489145.1 Deltaproteobacteria bacterium | reverse complement strand
CCGTCGCATCGGCGTCGTTGCAGTCCTCCCCCTCGGGAAAGCCGTCGCCGTCGGCATCCACCGGCTCCGCCGCGTCTCCGGTGTCGGGGCCGCCCGTGTCTTCCCGCCAGTCCTCTCCCGCAAGGCCCCCCGGCACCGCAAAGGGCGCCGGCGGCGTCGCTTCCGGGCCACCGTCATCCGCGCGCCCCCCCGACGGAGGGTCACCAGGGCCGCAGGCGGCCAGCAACAGCGCGGTGCCCAGGTATCGAATCGCGCGCATCACGGGCACCCCGCGCCGGTCCAGCGGCCCGTGATGCAGTTGTAGATCGCATTGGGCGTCGTCGCGAACACGTGGGGTCGAATCACCAATCCCGACGCCCCAGTGTCCTCAGGGTACCCCGTGTCCACGGCGCTCGTGTGGCTCCAGTCGATGGCGCAACCGGACTTCGGCGGCGTGACGGTGAAGGTCATCCGGGTCGCGGCGGTCGGCGAGGCTCCCCCGCCCTCGCTCACCCAGTACGGCCGAAGCGTGTCGCCGAGAAAAGCATCGAAATCCACATCGGCGTGGTACACCAACACGCCCGTGTCCCCGGAGTCCCTCGCCGCGTAGTCGTTCCCCTCGTAGCTGTTGATCGCCCCGTCGTAGCGGAACACCCACCAGTGAAGCTTCGGTGTCGTCGTCGGCGCCGTCACGTCCACGTCCACCTGGTAGACCCCCTCGCAAGCCGTGTCGTTGTCGGCCAGGTAGGCGTCGAATTCCTCGCGCGCCCCGACGTGGGGCACCGTGTTGCGCTGCTCCGCCAGGCGCGCCGTGTTTCCGTCTCCGAGCGAGCAGTCGGCGTCGTCGGGCGCCGAGCAGGCGACGCCCTTCCAGGCCCAGCGCCCGGCCTCGCTGCCCGCGTTCCGGTCTTCGATGGGCAGGCTCATCGCCAGGATGCCGTCGGCGAAGTCGTCCGCGGCGTCCATGCGCGCCTCCCAGGCCCACAGCGGCGCACGCGGGTAGTCGGTGCCACCCACCGTCACCGGCTCGTGGCTTCCTTCGCAAGGCTCATGCCAACCTCCTCGGCTCCTCGGCCGGCCTTCCGTGCCACACCTCCATCCTGCGCCGACGAGGCCGGGAATTCAAGGGGTGGGCGAACCCCTGGCCGCGGCGGAGCCGGTTCTCGCCAATTGCGCCGTCGTGCGCGGCAATAGCGGTACTTCGGGCATGTGCGCGCTCGCGCCCCACCAGCGGCGGACCGACCGCGGGTCGCACCGCCGAATGGCTCGTCCCCACCGGGCTCCTGCAGGCGTCCTCACCGCGGGCGCAGGCAGGAGCGGCGTCCTCGACGGCAACTGTCCCAAGATGTCCCAGGATGCCGGGACGATGGGCTCGCGCCTGCCCGGGCCGGAGGCCGGCGCGCCCACCGCGCGGCTCGCGCGCGGCGGGTAGACTCCCGCCGGAGGTGACGATGCGGTTCCTTCTCCCCCTTGCCCTGCTCGCCCTGGCCGCCCCGGCCCGGGCCGGGCAGGCCATCGAGTTGCAGGTCGTCAGCAAGGCCCAGGCGGGCCAGTCCAAGCCGGCCCTCATCCTCGTGCCCCACGTCGGCGTGCGGGACATGAAGGTGCGCGTCGACTGCGGCGGCGCCTGGGTGGAGCACGAGGGCGGCGCCGCCCCCGGCGAGCGCATCACCCTCGAATTCGAGCCCCAGGTCGGCTCCCAGCACTGCACCGGCCACCTCAGCGCCACCTTCGACGACGGCAGCACCGGCGACATGCCCCTGTCCTTCGACGTGGCGATGCTGCCCCCCCTCGGCATCACCGTGCCGCGCGACGCCGTCGACCTCGAGCACCGCACCCTGAAGGTGGTCCTCGACCGGCCGGCGGGGCAGGTGGAGGTCACCGCCTACGGCCTCGGCGGGGCCGAGGTGGGCCGGGGCACCGCGCCGGCCGCTGGCACCCCGCCGGGCACGCCGATCCCGGTGGAGTGGGGCCCGGTCCCCGGCGCCCCCGTCGGCGCCGAGACCCTCCGCATCCACGTCAAGGCCACCGACGCCGACGGCTTCTGGTCGGCGGTGGACCTCCTGCCCTGGCACTACGAGATCCCCCACGAGGACGTGGTCTTCGAGACGGGCAAGGCGGTGATCCGCCCGGAGGAGGAGCCGAAGCTCGAGCGGGCGATGGCCGAGGTCCGCAAGGTGCTCGACAAGTACGGGGACGACGTGCCGATCAAGCTCTACGTCGGCGGCTACACCGACACGGTGGGCGACAAGACGATGAACCTCGCCCTTTCGGGCCAGCGCGCCACCGCCATCGGCCGCTGGTTCCAGGCCCACGGCTTCCCGGGCCCGATCTACACCCAGGGCTTCGGCGAGCGCGGGCTGGCGGTCCACACCCCCGACGAGACCGACGAGCCGCGCAACCGCCGGGCGGTCTACATCCTCGCCGCCGAGGCGCCCCCGGTCTCGCCGCAAATCCCGGCCGCGGCCTGGGTGAAGCTGTAGGGCGGCTACGCCAGGCGGTGCTTGCGGACGGCCTTGCCGCCGACGCGCACCAGGCGCCGCTTCGTGCCGCTCACCACGTAGGGCTCGCCGGCCAGCGCCGGGTCGACCCGGTAGGGCGCGCCGTCCACCTCGACGAGGCCCTCGGGGCCGACGAAGCCGGGCAGGCGGCCGGCGAACCAGGCCGCGTGGTGGGCGAGGCAGAAGCCGTCCCGAGCCGCCGGCTCGCCGCAGCCCTCGACCCGGCAGGCCGGCGCGGCGGTCGTCGAATCGCCCGGCGCCCGCGGAGCCTCGGGGGCGGGCTCCCCCGAATCGCCCGGCGCCGCCGCCCGCCTCGCCTCGGCCGCCGCAAGGGCCTCGCGAAGCTCGGCCACCTGCGCCGCCAGCTCGCCGGCGAGCTCCTCGGCCCGGGCCGCCCGCTCCTCGAGGCCGGCGAGGGTGCGGCGAAGCTCGCCGATGGACTCGCGCAGCTCGGCCAGCTCGGCCGGCCCCGGCCCGCCCTGGGCGGCCATCACCTCGGCGACGATGGCGCGGACGGGACCGTCG
>WGAH01000096.1 GCA_015489145.1 Deltaproteobacteria bacterium | reverse complement strand
CGCGCCGCCGCCAGGGCCACCGCCGCGCTGGGCTCGACGAGCAGGCGGAGGGCGGCCATCGCCCGGCCGGTGGCCCTGGCGGCGGCGCGGGGGGCCGCGGGCCTGGAAGGGCGGCGCGTCGCGGTGGTGCTGAGCGGCGGAAACGTCGACGTGGAGCCGATCCTCGAGCACCTCCGCCGCCGGGGCCCGCCGGAACGCTGAAGAAACCCCGCCCGGAGTGGAAGAATCCCCCCCGTTGCGTTAGCGTCCTCAGGAATTGCGCCGGCCGCGGGCCCACGAGTCGCCCCGGCCGCCCGCGCCCCGACCGCAAGGACCTGCCATGACCCGCACGACCCCCTCCGCGATGCGGCGCCTCGCCGCCATCAGCGTGGCCTTCGCCCTGCCCGCCGGCTGCGCCGCCCCCGACACCTCCCGCGTCGCCGGCCGCCACCTCCACGTCGCCGTGGCCCCCGACGGCGAGCTCGACGACCCGGTCGCCATGGTCGGCGTGCCGACCTTCACCACGATCCAGGCCGCCATCGACGCCGCCAGCCCCGGCGACACCGTCGAGGTCCCCTCGGGCACCTACTACGAGGACGTGACCATGGCCGAGGGCGTCGCCCTCGTCGGCGCCGGCCGCGACGAGACGTACATCGTCGGCACCCTCACCTTCCCCGGCCTCACCGAGGCCAGCGCCTCGCGCCTGTCGCTCTACGACGCGACCTACCTGAGCACCGGCACCTTCTACACCGACGACGGCATCGTCGTGAGCGGCGGCAACGCCGAGCTGAGCGAGGTGGGCGCCTACGCCTTCAACTACGGCATCCTCCTCGACGGCGCCGACACGGTCACCATCGACCGGGCCCAGGTCGGCTACACCTGGTACGGCATCGTCAGCGAGGGCACCGCCGACCTCACGGTCCAGAACAGCGTCATCTACACCGGCGCCGCCGGCGGCATCGCCTCCGAGAACGGCACCGGCGGGCGCATCGTCCACAACACCGTCTTCAACAGCGCCTTCGGCGGCAGCTCCCACTACCTCAGCGGGGGCATCAGCTCCGGGGCCAGCGACACCGTCGAGATCTACAACAACATCATCACCTCGAACTACTACGGGCTGAACTGCTACGGCTGCTCCGCCACCTGGGGCAGCAACCTCGTCTGGGGCAACACCACCGACTACGTCAACGACGCCAGCGCCGCCTCCGACGACATCTCCAGCGATCCCCACTTCACCGACCCGGTCGAGGGCGACATCTCGCTGACCAGCAGCTCGCCCTGCGTCGACGCCGGCGACCCGGCCTACGGCGTCAGCACCGACTTCAACGGCGAGGGCCGCCCCCAGGGCGACGGCTACGACATCGGCGCGATGGAGTACGCCGTCTCGAGCTACGATCTCCTCATCACCGAGGTCATGGCCAACGCCACCAAGGAATCCACCCGCGAGTTCGTCGAGATCTACAACGCGGGCAGCAGCTCGGTGGACCTCGCCGGGCTGATCCTCACCGACGGCGACGACACCGACGTGCTCGAGGCCTACGACGGCAGCGACACCACGCTCGACCCCGGCGCCTACGCCGTGGTCCTCGACAGCGAGTACGACGGAGCCTACACGATCGACAGCGCCGTGCCCCTGCTCACCACCGGCGACACCAACCTGGGCAACGGGCTGACCACCTCCGACGAGATCACCCTCTACGAGCCCGACGGCAGCACCATCATCGCGACCTTCTCCTACCCGACCGACCCGGGCGACGGCGTGTCCCTCGAGATGGTCGACCTCGAGACCGGCGACGCCGCGGGCAACTGGCGGGCCAGCCAGTGCAGCGGCGGTTCCTCGCCGGGCGCCGAGGCCTGCTTCCCCGAGAGCGGCGACCCGGCCGACCTCGTGATCACCGAGGTCATGGCGAACCCGAAGAACGAGAACACCGGCGAGTACGTCGAGATCTACAACCCCACCGACACCGACATCGACCTCGCCGGCCTCGTGATCAGCGACGGCGCGTCGACCGACACCCTCGAGGCCTACGGCGGCGGCTCCACCCTGCTCGGACCGCACGAGCACGGCCTGATCATCGACCCCGGCTTCGCCTGGGACTACTACCTGCCCTCGGGCGTGGTGCTGGTCACCACCGGAGATGCCACCATCGGCAACGGCCTGAGCGCCGCCTCCGACAGCGTCTACCTCTACGAGTCCGACGGCAGCACGCTCATCGACAGCTTCAGCTACCCGACGAACTACGGCGACGGCATCTCGGTCGAAAAGATCGACTACACCGCCGGCGACACGGCGAGCAACTGGCAGGCCGCCTCGGCTGCCTGCGACCGCGGCGCCAGCCCCGGTCTCCTCAACGCCGCCGCCGGCGGCGTCTGCGCCCCGCTGCTGATCAGCGAGGTCATGGCCAACGCCGACGACGAGGACACCGGCGAGTTCATCGAGATCTTCAACGCCGGCGAAGCCGATGTCGACCTGGCCGGCCTCGTGATCAGCGACGGCGACGAGGACGACACGCTGACGAGCTACGACGGCGGCACCACCGTCGTCCCCGCCGGCGGCTACGCGGTGATCGTCGACGCCGAGTACGCCGGCGAGTACGGCTTCGACAGCAGCACGGTGCTGGTCACCACCACCGACACCACCCTCGGCAACAGCCTGTCGGTCAGCGACCCGGTCACGCTCTACGAGTCCGACGGCGAGCACCTCGTCGACGCCTTCCTCTACCCGAGCAACCCGGGCAACGCCGTCAGCATCGAGCGCGTCTCCTTCAGCAACTTCGACGACGCCTCGAACTGGACCGCCTCGACCTGCGCCTCGGGCTCCAGCCCGGGCCTCGACAACTGCGCCGCCGCCGCGGCCGCCGCCAGCGCCGAGAGCAGCTACGACATCGTGATCACCGAGGTCATGGCCAACCCCCTCGACGAGAGCACCGGCGAGTTCGTCGAGCTCTACAACGCGGGCAGCACCGACGTCGACCTGCTGAACTGGATCATCTACGACGGCGACTCGGCCGACACCCTCGAGGGCTTCTCGAGCTACTACGACACGGTGCTCGGCCCCGGCGAGTACGCCGTCATCCTCGATGCCCAGTACGCCGGCGACTACAGCACCATCCCGAGCACGGCCCTGCTGCTCACCACCGACGACAACACCATCGGCTCGGGCCTGTCCACCAGCGACCCGGTCTACCTCCTCGAGGACAACGGCGTCTCCGAGGTCGACTCCTTCACCTTCCCCTGGGACCCGGGCAACGGCACGAGCATCGAGCGCGTCGACATCACCGTCGGCGACGAGGCCGACAACTGGCAGGCCTCGCCCTGCTCCACCGGCAGCTCGCCGGGCCAGGGAAGCTGCCCCTGAGCGCCGCCGCGTCCCCACCGTCGAACCTGGAGTTCCCATGCGTACCCGCACCGCCTTCACCGGCCTGCTCGGGCTGAGCCTGCTGCTCGGCTGCAACCGCGACAAGCCGCAGGACGACACCGCCAACCCCGAGGCCGACACCGACGCCGACACCGACGCCGACACCGACACGGATTCCGACGCCGACGCCGACACCGACACCGACACCGACGAGGCCGCCCCCGTCGAGCTGGTGATCGCCGCCGACGGCGACACCGACATCACCACCCGCGACACCCTCGCCTTCTCGGTGGTCCTGGTCTACGACGATGGCAGCGAGGTGGACCACACCGCCGACGCGGCGGTGAGCTCCTCGGACGAGTCGGTGCTGCGGGTCTACACCGCCGGCGTGGGCCAGCCCCTCGACGCCGGAAGCGGCCAGCTCCTCGCCTCGTGGACCGAGGACGACGCCACCTTCGAGGACACCCTCGACTTCAGCGTCAGCCTGTCGCCGGCCACGGCCGGCGACCTCGTGATCAACGAGGTGCTCGCCGACGCCACGGTGGACGGCGACCCCAACGGGGACGGCAGCCTCGACGCCACCGAGGACGAGTTCGTCGAGATCGCCAACGTCGCCGACGCGACGGTCGACCTGTCCGGGGTGACCCTCGTCGAGAACGACCTGCCCTACCTGCCCCGCCACACCTTCGCCGAGGGCACGGTGCTCCGGGCGGGCGAGGCCATCGTCGTGTTCGGCGGCGGCGACGTGAGCGCGCTCGGCGGCGACAACGTCAGCTTCGTCGTCGCCGACAACGACGACCCGGGCACCGCCTACGGCCTCGCGCTGACCAACGAGGGCGACACCCTCACCCTGGTGGCGGCCGACGGCACGACGACGATCACCAGCCTGTCCTGGGGCACGGCCGGCGACGGCAGCGTGCCCGCCGTCAGCGACGCCTCCATCGTCCTCGACCCGGACGTCTGGGGCGACACCTGGGTGGACCACCGGGACGTGGACGGCAGCATCGGCGACTACAGCCCGGGCACCTGGACCGACGGCTCGCCCTTCGAAGGTCCCGACGCCCGCTACGGCGCCCGGCGGTGAGCCGCCTCCGGGTTCCGGCCGGGGCCCGCTGGTCCTGCCAGGCGAGCGGCTTCTGCTGCCGCATGTTCGCCCTCGGGCCGCTGGACGACGAGACGGTGGCCCGGCTGGAAGCCCTCGACCCCGCGCGCTGGTGGCCCGCCGCCGCCGCGGGGCCGCTCACCGTCGAGCGGCCCGGCCCCGACGGGCGGCCCGCCCGCTTCCTCCGCAAGGTGGACGGCGCCTGCCTGTTTCTCGGCGAGGACCACCGCTGCGCGATCCACGCCCGCTTCGGCGAGGCCGCCAAGCCGCCCTTCTGCCGGGACTACCCGGTCTACGTGGTGCAGGACGGCCCCGACAGCTACGCCGCCGTGCCCCGGGCCGACTGCCTGGGCCTGCACGCCAGCTTCGACGCCGGCGCCGACTTCGCCGACGAGGCCCTCGCCCAGCTCCGGCGTCCCGGCGGCCGCCAGGTGAGCCGCTACCTCCCCGAGCGGGTGCCGCTCTGGGGCGAGCACGCCCTGAGCGGCGCGGACTGGCTCGCCTTCGAGGACGAGGCGCTCGGCGCCCTGCGCGGGGCGGACGCCCAGCCGGGCGCCCTGGTGGCCCTGGTTCGAGACCGTTTGGCCACCCGTTTCGACCTCGAACTCCCCTCACCCTCCCCGGCGCGGGCCCGCCTCGCCGCCCGGGCCGTCACCGCCGGCGCCCGCATGGTCCTCGACGGCGCCCTCGAATCACCCGGCGGGGTTCGCGGCTTCGAGGTCGCCTTCTCG
>WGAH01000095.1 GCA_015489145.1 Deltaproteobacteria bacterium | reverse complement strand
CCCCGACCGGGGCGGGCGTCGGCGCGAATCGCCTGGCTCACGGTGATCGCCGCCATGTTGACCACGTCGGCCACGGTGGAGCCGATGGCCAGGGCGCCCACCGGCCGGTTGAGGCCCACGATGACCGGGCCGAGGGCCACCGCGCCGCCCACCTCGCGCATGAGCTTGTAGGCGATGTTGGCGCTGTCGAGGTCGGGGAAGACCAGCACGTTGGCGTCGCCGGCGATCTCGCTGAACGGGAAGGCCCGGGCCTTCTCGGCGTTGAGCGCGGTGTCGGCCTGCATCTCGCCGTCGACCACCAGGTTCGGGCGAAGGCGCCGCACGATGCCGACGGCCTCGCGCACGGTGTCCACCGAGGCCTCGCCCCGGATCTCGCCGAAGTCGGAGTAGGACAGCATCGCCACCCGCGGCTCGTCGCCGAGGGTCTCGGCCACCTGGGCGGTGTTGATCGCCACCTGGGCGAGGGACTCGGCGTCGAGGTGCTGGTTGATCGTGCAGTCGCCGAAGTAGAGCCGCCGGCCGCGGAGGAGCATGACGAAGACCGAGCTGATCACGCGCGTCTCGGGGCGGGTGCCGACGATCTTGAGGGCCGGGCGGATCGTGAAGTGGTAGGGCAGCTCGATGCCGCCGAGCAGGCCGTCGGCCTCGCCCCGCCGCACCATCATCAGGCCGAGGTTGACCGGGTCCTGCATCCACCGGCGGGCGGCGGCGAGGGTCATGCCCTTGCGCTCGCGCAGCTTCCACAGCTCCCGGGCGTAGGACTCGTGGCGATCCGGGGCGACCGCCTCGACGATCTCGATGCCGTCGAGGCGCACGTCGAGCTCGGCGGCCATGGCCCGAATGCGGTCGCCGTGGCCGATGAGCACCGGGCGGCAGATCTTCTCGTCGACGAGGATCTGCGCCGCGCGCAGCACGCGGGAGTGCGCCCCGTCGCTGAACACGAGGCGGCGCGGCTCGGCGGCCTGGGCCCGTCCGATGAGCGGGCGGATCACCTCCTTGCTGCGCTCCACCATGCTCTCGAGGTGCTGCCGGTAGGCGTCGTAGTCGCCGATGGGCCGCCGGGCCACGCCGGCCTCCTCGGCGGCGCGGGCCACCGCCGGGGCCACCCACAGGAGCACGCGCGGGTCGAAGGGCTTGGGGATGAGGTAGTCGCGGCCGAAGCGCAGGCGCTCGAGGCCGTAGGCCGAAAGCACGCTGTCGGGCACGTCCTCGCGGGCGAGGTCGGCGAGCGCGTGGACGGCGGCCACCTTCATCTCCTCGGTGATCGCCCGGGCGCGGCAGTCGAGCGCCCCCCGGAAGATGAAGGGGAAGCCGAGGACGTTGTTGACCTGGTTGGGGTAGTCGGAGCGCCCGGTGGCGACGATGGCGTCGGGGGCGGCCTCGCGAGCGTCCTCGTAGGTGATCTCCGGGTCGGGGTTGGCCATGGCGAAGATGATCGGCTCGGGCTTCATGCGCCGCACCATGTCCTTCGTCACCGCCCCGGCGACGCTGAGGCCCATGAACACGTCGGCCCCCTCGATGACCTCGCCGAGGCTCATCGCCGGGCCGTCCTGGGCGTAGGCCGCCTTGTACGGGTTGTTCATCGTCGCGGCCCGCTCCCGGGTGATCAGCCCCTTGGAGTCGCACATGTAGACGTTCTCGCGCCGCACCCCGAGGAGCACCGCGAGGTTGGCCGTGGCGATGGCCGCCGCCCCGGCCCCCGAGAACACCACCTTGATCGCGGCGAGCTCGCGCCCGGTGATGCGGCAGGCGTTGATCAGGGCGGCGTTGGCGATGATCGCGGTGCCGTGCTGGTCGTCGTGGAACACCGGGATGTCGAGGGACTCCCGCAGGCGCCGCTCGACCTCGAAGCAGTCGGGGGCCTTGATGTCCTCGAGGTTGATGCCCCCGAAGGTGGGCGCGATGGCCTGGACCGCCGCGACGATCTCGTCGGGGGTGCGCGCGTCGAGCTCGATGTCGAAGACATCGATGTCGGCGAACTTCTTGAACAGGTTGGCCTTGCCCTCCATCACCGGCTTGCCGGCGAGGGGGCCGATGTTGCCGAGGCCGAGCACGGCGGTGCCGTTGCTGACCACCGCGACGAGGTTGCCCTTGGCGGTGAAGTCGTAGACCGCGTGGGGGTCCGCCGCGATGCGCCGGCAGGGCTCGGCGACCCCCGGGGTGTAGGCCAGCGAGAGGTCGCGCTGGGTGAGGAGCGGCTTGGTGGCCTGCACCTCGATCTTTCCGCGGCGCCCGTCGGCGTGGTAGTGGATCGCTTCTTCCTTGAGGTCCATGACAGCTCCCTGGCTCGGGAAACCCGCTGGCGACGCGCCCCCTGGCGACGCCGTCCCGTCCCTCGACGGCGGGCACACCTAATCGCCCGAACCCGCACATGGAAGGCGGGAGAAGCTGACCGGGCTCTCCGTCCGGCGCCGCCGCTCGCCGGTTCCCGAAAAACGGGCGGCCCGGGCGCGGGGCCCGGGCCGGCTGGAGGCTTCCGTAAGCCGAGTTCTGTTCCGCGGGCCGGTCGCCCGGTTCCGCGGCGGCGATCATTCATCTAGGCCCGCCGTTGCCGACGGGCTCGAGCGGCCAACCCGGAGGCTTCGGACGGGCCGCCCTCGAACGCCTCCCTATTCGGCCTTGCTCCGGATGGGGTTTGCCTGGCCGACCCCGTCGCCGGGGCCGCCGGTGCGCTCTTGCCGCACCCTTTCAACGTCGCCGGAGGGTCCCCCGAGGGGTCCCCTCCCCGGTCCTCGCCGCCGCCCGACCCGGGGGATGGCGACGGCGCGGGAGCCGGACGCGTGCGTGGCGGTCTGCTCTCTGTTGCACTTGCCTTCGGGTCACCCCGACCGGGCGTTACCCGGCATCCTGCCCTGTGGAGCTCGGACTTTCCTCCCGCCGGGGGTCGTCCGGCGGGACCATCCCGCGCGGCGCCACCGACCGGCGATCGCCTGGATTCCTCCAGCCCCCTGGAGCTATCCCCCCGGCGCCGACGCGACCAGGGGCGGCGATCAGCCGTCGTCCTCCTCCGTCTCCTCGGCGGGACGCACGTCGTAGAGGAAGCGCCCGCAACCCCGGCAGCGGTGCACGGTGCGGCCCTGCACCACCTCGATGGCCACCTGGGGCGGCACGACCCGGCGGCACGCCTCGCAGGCGCCGTCGCGAATCCAGGCGAGGGGCTTCCAGCCCCGGCGGCGCAGGTCCCGGTAGGGGACGCGGTGCTCCTCGTCGAGGGCGGCCCAGCGCTCCGGCCGCAGCGCCTCGAGCTCGCGGTAGCGGGCGACCACGGCGGGGCGCTGCTCGGCCTGGGCGCGCACCGCCGCCTCCACCGCCCGCCCGGCCGCCTCGAGCTCGGCCTCGGCCCGGGCGAGGGCCTCGCCGGCGGCGTCCACCTCCTCGAGCAGCTCCAGCAGCTCCGTCTCGGCCTCGTCGACGATGGCGACGCACTGGTCGAGCTGGCGCTGGGCGCTGATGAAGTCGCCCACCTTGCCCTCGTCGAGGAGCCTCCGGGTGCGATCCCGGCGCTGCCCGTACTCGGCGATGCGCCGGTCCAGCGCCCGCTCGCGCTTCTTCAGCTCCGCCAGCTCGGCCTTGCGCGCGTCGAGGGCCTCCCGGGCCGCTTCCCGCCGCGCGCGGGCCTCCTCCACCGCCCGGGCCAGGGCGCCCGCCTTCGCCCGCAGCGCGTCCATCTCCTCGTCGACATGCCAGAGATCGCGAATCGCGAGCAGGTGCGCGTGCACGGTTCCTCCCCGGCGCCCGGCGGGCGCGCCGGACCAGCATAGCGGAGCGCCCCCGGGTGGGCCCACCAGGGCTCGAACCTGGGACCCTCCGGTTATGAGCCGGGTGCTCTGACCAACTGAGCTATGGGCCCCGGGGGCGCCCCGCGCCTACTCGACGAAGGGCTGGAGGCGGCGCGCCCGGCCGGGCTGCCGCAGCTTGCGGATCGCCTTGGCCTCGATCTGCCGGATGCGCTCGCGGGTGACCTCGAAGTTCTGGCCGACCTCCTCGAGGGTGTGGTCGGAATCGCGGCCGATGCCGAAGCGCATGCGGAGCACGCGCTCCTCCCGCGGCGAGAGGGTGGCCAGCACCTTGCGGATCGTCTCCTTGAGGCTGGCGTGGATCACGTTGTCGGAGGGGAGCGCGGTGTTCTTGTCCTCGATGAAGTCGCCGAGGTGGGAGTCCTCCTCCTCGCCGATCGGGGTCTCGAGGCTGATGGGCTCCTTGGCGATCTTCTGGATGCGCCGCACCTTCTCGACGGGGATCTCCATCTTCTCGGCGATCTCCTCCGGGGTGGGCTCGCGGCCCATCTCCTGCACCAGGTGGCGCTGGGTGCGGACCAGCTTGTTGATCGTCTCGATCATGTGGACCGGGATGCGGATCGTGCGCGCCTGGTCGGCGATGGCCCGGGTGATCGCCTGCCGGATCCACCACGTCGCGTAGGTGCTGAACTTGTAGCCCCGCCGGTACTCGAACTTCTCGACGGCCTTCATCAGGCCGATGTTGCCCTCCTGGATGAGGTCGAGGAACTGGAGCCCGCGGTTGGTGTACTTCTTGGCGATGCTGACGACGAGGCGCAGGTTGGCCTCGACCAGCTCGCACTTGGCCTGCTCGGCCTTGGCCATGCCCTGCCGGGTGGCCCGGGCGAGGACCTCGAGCTCCTCGCGGGAGACCGAGAGGCGGTCGGTCACCTTGCGGATCAGGCGCAGCTCCCGCCGCACGCGGCTGTCGAATTCCGCCCAGCGCTCCGCCGGGATGCCGGTCTTCTCGATGACCTCGCGGCCGCCGCGATCCGGGGTGCGCCGGACCTTGCGGATCATGCGCCGCAGGTCGCGAACCGGCACGCCGGCCTCCTCGGCCACCTGGGCGATGCGGGCCTCGTAGCCGCGCACCTCGTCCCAGGCCTTGCGGATGTCCTGGCAGGCCTGGTTGATGTCGGGGCGGTCGAGGCCGGCCTCCTCGGCGAGCGCCATCATGCGGGCCTCGACGCCCTCGAGGCGCTCCTGCGCCTCGGCCTGGCGCCGCTTGCTCTTGGCCTTCCGCAGCTCGCGCAGGGCCTCGGTGCGCTCGCGGGACAGCAGCCGCGCCTCGTCGAGGAGCTCCGACAGCCCGAGGCCGCGGGCCGACTTGAAGCGCCGGGGCTTCTTGCCGCCGCGAATCGCGCGCTGGCAGCGGTCCTCCTCGGCCTCGACCCGGCGCTCGATCATCGAGACGAGGAAGGGCGAGCAGAAGACGTGGCGCTTGACGAGCTCCTCGCCCTCCTCGATGCGCTTGGCGATCTCGATCTCGCCCTCGCGGGACAGCAGGGGCCGGGTGCCCATGCGCCGCAGGTACATGCGGACGGGATCGTTGCTGCGGGCGTTGGCGTTGGCCTCGTCCTTGCGCTGGCCGTCGACGGGGAGGCCGTGGCGGGCGGCGTTCTGCTGCCGGCGGGCCTGCTCGACGACCTGGATGTCCATCTCGGAGAAGAGGATCATCACCTCGTCGAGCTGCTCGGAGTTGACGAGGTGGGTGGGGAGGTGGTGGTTCATCTCGTCGTAGGTGACGAAGCCACGCGCCTTCCCCATGCTGATCAGCGTCTGGAACTCCGCGAGATCCTTGTCGTTCAACATGCGCCTTCCCCGGCGGTGGTAGCATGGACCCGCCAGCCCGTCCGGTCGCTCCACCCGCCCTGGAGCGCCGGCCATGGGTCGACGGAGAGGTGACCCCCT
>WGAH01000094.1 GCA_015489145.1 Deltaproteobacteria bacterium | reverse complement strand
GCGCCCGGCGGTTCGCCGGGCGCTCGGGGTGGCCGCCTGGGCCGCCGTCCAGGGCTTGACGGCCCTCGCCTGCTGGGGCGCGCTGCCCCCGGGAACGGGGCGCCTGGTCGTCTTTCTCGCCGGGAGCTGGGCGGCCGTGGGCCTCGGCGCGCGCATCGCCCGGCGCCGGCCCGCCGCCGCCCGGCCGGCCCCGGCCCTCGAAGCCGCCGCGACGCCCCCGGAGGAGCGCCTCGCCGCCTGACCGGCCCTACCAGGGGCGCAGGCCGGTGGCGGCCTCGGCGGCCCGCACCGTGTTGTCCATCAGCATGGAGATCGTGAGGGGCCCGACCCCGCCGGGGACCGGGGTGAGCAGGCCGGCGCGCTCCACGGCGGCGGGCTCGACGTCGCCCACCAGGCGCCCGTCGGGCAGGCGGTTGACGCCCACGTCGACGACCGCGGCGCCGGGGCGGATCCAGTCGGCGCGCACCGTGCCCGGCCGGCCCACCGCCGCCACGACCACCTCGGCCTCGGCGACCACGGCCCCGAGGTCGCGGGTGCGGCTGTGGCAGAGGGTGACGGTGGCGTGGGCCTGCTCGAGGAGCATCGCCAGGGGCCGGCCGACGATGTTGCTGCGGCCGATCACCACGGCCCGGCGCCCCTCGAGGGCGACCCCCTCCTCGGCCAGCAGGTGCATCACCCCCCTGGGGGTGCAGGGCACGAAGCGGGGCCGGCCCTGGGCGAGGAGCCCGAGGTTGCGCGGGTGGAAGCCGTCGACGTCGCGATCGGGGTGGATGCGGTCGAGAACCCGCGTCGCGTCGATGTGAGGGGGCAGCGGGAGCTGCACGAGCACGCCGTCCACGGCGGGATCGGCGTTGAGCTCGTCCACGAGGGCGAGGAGTTCCGCCTCGGCGGTGGCGGCGGGCAGCGCGAAGTTGCGCCGGTGGAAGCCCAGGCGCTCCGCCCGCTGCTCCTTGCGGGCCACGTAGACGGCGCTCGCCGGGTCGTCGCCCACCCGCACCACCGCCAGGCCCGGGGGCCGCGGCAGCGCGGCGACGCGGGCGCGCAGGGCCGCGCCGTGGCGCTTCGCCAGCGCCCGCCCGTCGACGAGGCGCGCCGCCACGCCGGGCCTACTTGGCGGCCTTGGCGGCGGAGGACTCCGAGGACTTCGAGGAGCCCGAGGAGCTCGATGCGCTCGACTTCAGGCCGTAGTGGTCGCGGTACCAGCCGCCCCCCTTGAGCACGAAGGAGGTGCGGCTGATCAGCTTGCGGACGTGGGTGCTCTCGCACTCCGGGCAGGCGGGGAGGCTCGTGTCGCTCACCTTCCGCAGCAGCTCGAAGGTGTGGGAGCAATCGTCACAGGCGTACTCGTAGATCGGCATTCTCGACCTCCTCGGCCGGTGGGGCCCGGACGACGCCGGGGCCGGCCGGCCGCCGTGCGCGAGGCCCACGGGACCGGGCCGCATGTAAGCACTCCCCGCGCATCGTCAAACGGTTGCGCCCGACGTCACCGAGCCGCTACGTTGCCGGCGTTCCGCCGCCAGCCGTCCCCGGAGAGCCCGGATGAGCCCAGCCGCGCCCCACGGCCTCGTCGCCGTCCTCTACGCCCTCCTCGGCATCGCCCTGGCCGGCACCGCCTTCCACACCCTCGCCACCGCGCTCGTCAACCTCGTCGACCGCGGCGAGCCCCTGCGCTACCGCCGACAGGGCGTGGCCCGCCTGTTCCGGGAGTGGGGGGCGCACCTGCTCGTGCCCGTGGCCTGGCTCGCCGGAAGGCTCGTCGGCGAGCGCCTCCCGGCGGGACCCCTGCCCGAAGGCGCGCCGCCCCCCGTGATCCTCGTGCCCGGCTACGGCCTTCCCCGCGGGATGATGCTGCTCCTCGCCGCCTGGCTGCGCCGCCGGGGCTGGCCGGCGGTGCACGCCGTCGACAACCGCCCGCGCTCGGCGCCCATCCCGGTGCTCGCCACCCACCTCGCCGCCGAGGTCGACCGCGTCCGCCGCCTCACCGGCGCGCCCCGGGTCGACCTCGTCGGGCACTCGATGGGGGGCCTGGTCGCGGCCTGGATGGCCGCGCGCCCCGAGTACCGCGGGGTGGTCCGGCGCATCGTCACCCTGGGCACGCCGTGGCGGGGCACGCGCCTGCACGTCCTCGGCCGGCGGCGGCAGGCCCGCGACCTCGCCCCCGGCAGCGAGGTGGTCGAGGCCCTGCGCGAGCCCCCCGTCCCGGTCACCGCCGCCTGGAGCCGCACCGACCCGATGATCAGCCCCCCCGAGCACGCCCTGCCCGCCGCCGGCGACTTCGAGGCGGTCCACCTCGACGACCTCGCCCACACCGAGCTGCTGGTGAACCCGCGGGCCTGGCGGGTCGTGCGCGACGCGCTGGCCGCCCCCGAGGCGGAGGAGGGGGCCGGCGCATGAGCCTCCTCGACCGCCGCATCGTCGTCGTCACCGGCAAGGGGGGCGTCGGCAAGAGCACGGTGGCCGCCGCCATCGCCGGGCGCGCCGCCGCCGCGGGCCGCCGCACCCTCCTGGTGGAGACCGGCGGCCAACAGCGCAGCGCCGAGATCTTCGGCGTCGACGAGGTCGGCTACGAGCCCACCCCCCTGCGCCCGAACCTGTTCGCCCTCTCGATCACCCCCGAGGCGGCCATCGAGGACTACGTCGTCCAGCAGATCCGCTTCCGGCGCCTGTACCGCATGGTGTTCCGCAACCGCGTCGTCGGCCCCTTCGTCGACGCCGTCCCCGGCCTGCACGACGCGATCCAGCTCGGCAAGGTCTACGACCTCGAGCAGGAGACCGGCGCCGACGGCCGCCCGGTGTGGGACCTCATCGTCGTGGACGCGCCGGCCACCGGCCACGGGCTGACCATGCTGTCCAGCGCCCGCTCCCTGATGGAGCTCACCCGCGCCGGCCCGGTCTTCGAGGGCGTCCGCAAGGTCGACGAGGTGTTCAGCCAGCCGGCCACCACCGCCATCGTGCTGGTCACCCTGCCCGAGGAGATGCCGGTCAACGAGACCATCGACCTGCACCGCCGCCTCGGCCCCTCCCGGGAGCAGGTCGATGGTCTCGTTGACCGGCATCTCCTCGGGCAGGGTG
>WGAH01000093.1 GCA_015489145.1 Deltaproteobacteria bacterium | reverse complement strand
GGTGAAGCCGCCCCCCGGCCCCGAGGCACCCGGCCCTCGACCGCGCGCCCCGATCCTCAGCCGTCGAGGAGCGCCAGCAGGTCCTCGCGCGTCAGCCCGGCCGCCGCGCCGCCGTCGCCCAGGGCGGCCTCGGCCAGCGCCCGCTTGCGTTCCTGCAACGCCAGGATGCGCTCCTCCACGGTGTCGCGGGCGATGAGCCGCGTGATCACCACCGGCCTGTCCTGGCCGATGCGGTGCGCCCGGTCGGCGGCCTGGTCCTCGGCGGCGGGGTTCCACCAGGGGTCGACGAGGAAGACGTGGTCGGCCGCCGTCAGGTTGAGCCCCGTGCCGCCGGCCTTGAGCGAGATGAGGAAGACCGGCGGGCCATCGGCCGCCTGGAAGCGGGCCACCACCCCCTGCCGGTCGCGGGTGGCGCCGTCGAGGCGGAGGAAGTCGAGGCCGGCCCGCCGCAGGTGCGGCTCCACGAGGTCGAGCATCGCCGTCCACTGGCTGAAGACCAGGGCCTTGTGGCCCTCGGCCACCGCCTCCTCCAGGGTCTCGACGAGCAGGCGCACCTTGGCGGAGCTGTCGGCCTGCCGCCCCGGCAGGAGGGCCGGGTGGCAGGCGGCCTGCCGCAGCCGCAGCAGGGCCTCGAGCGCCCGCATGACGTTGCCGCCGCGGCCGAGCTGCCGGAGGACCTCGGCCCGGGTGGCCGCGCGAACCGCGTCGTAGACGGCCCGCTCCTCCGCCGACAGCTCGGCGCGGAGCACCATCTCGATGCGCGGCGGCAACTCGGGGGCCACCTCGGACTTCAGCCGTCGCAGCACGAAGGGCCGGATGCGCTCCCGCAGCCGGGCGGCGGCGCGGGCGTCGCCGGCGGCCACCGGCTGCTCGACGCGCTCGCGGAAGTCCCGGCGCCCCCCGAGGAAGCCCGGCATCAGGAAGTGGAACTGGCTCCACAGCTCGTCGAGGCGGTTCTCGACCGGGGTGCCGGTGAGCGTGACGCGAAAGTCGGCCTGCAATCGAAATGCCGCCCGGGCCACCCGGCTCTCCGGGTTCTTGATCGCCTGGGCCTCGTCGAGGACCACCGTGCCCCAGCGCACCCCGGCGAGGCGCTCGACGTCGTTGCGGAGCAGGCCGTAGCTCGTGATCGTGAGGTCCGGCGTTCGCCCGCCGGGTTCGAGTTCGCGCCCCGGCCCGTGGTAGACGTGGACCCGCAGGCCGGGCCGGAAGCGCCGCGCCTCGGCCGCCCAGTTGTGCAGCACGCTCGTCGGCGCCACCACCAGCGTGCGCCCGCGGACGGCGCAGAGGGCCTGCAGGGTCTTGCCGAGCCCCATGTCGTCGGCGAGGATGCCGCCGAGGCCGGCGTCGGCGAGGAAGGCCAGCCAGTCGACGCCCCGGCGCTGGTAGGGGCGCAGCTCGGCCCGCAGGTCGGCGGGGAGCCGGGCCGGGGGCAGGCCCTCGAAGCCCTCGGCGAGGGGGCGCAGGCGCTCGAGGCTCGGCGGCGGCGGCTGGTCGAGGGCCCGGGCGAGGCGGGCGAGGTCGAGGAGCGCCGGGCCGCGCACGGCGCCGTCGGGATCGCGGGCGTCGAGGAGGTCGGCGACGAGGTGGCCGTGGCGGTCGAGCCAGTCCGCCGGGAGCGGCGCCCAGCCCGCCTCGGTGGGCACCAGGGAGGCGCCGGAGAGCCAGGCGCGCACGAGGCGCTCGACGGACACCTCGCCGCCCTCGACCACCAGGCGGTCGCCCTCGACGCGCAGCCGCGGGACCGCCGCCTCGGGGGCCCGTCGGAAGCGCTCCCAGCCCCGGCCGGCGCGCTCGGCCCGGCCGCGCTCCAGCCGGTCGACGAAGCGCACCGCCCCCTCGCCCTCGAAGCTCGTCTCCAGCCCCACCGCCAGGCCGAGCTCCTCGCTGGCCCGGCGCGCCAGGCGCACCTCGGCCTTCTCGTCCCGCACGGGCACCGCGCCGCCGAGCAGCTCCAGCTCGCCGCGCACCACCCGGGCGACCGGCGGGTCGCCGTAGACCACGTCGGCGCGCACGCGCAGCGTCTCGCCGGCCGCCTCGGTCCGCACGACGAGGCGCGGCGGCTCCCTGAGCCCCTCGGGCAGCCGCTCCGTTCGCACCTCGACGGGGATGCGCCGCCGGAGGCTCGGCAGGAACTCGCCCACCAGCCGCCCGACCTCGCCGGGCTCGAAGACCACGCCGCGACCGAGGTGCAGCCGCTGCTCCCGGCTCAGCCCGCCGTCCCCCACCGGCCGCAGGAGGGGTGGCCCGCCGTCGTCGGCCCGGCACAGCACCGCGCCATTGCGGAACACCTCGACGATGCTCGGGTCGCGGACGATGCGCGCCCGGAAGCCGCGGCCGTGGTCCTCGACGCGCCCGATCGGGACGACGGGACGGGCGAGGGCCCGCACGGGTTCGCCGTCGAGACGCACGTCCTCGCAGCCCTCCAGCGCCGCGAGCAGCCGGGGGACCCGCGGTCGCTCCACCGGGGTCTCCCAGGCCATGAGCATCGCCGCCTCCACCGCCCGGTCGGCCTCGTCGGCGACGAGGGCCGCGACCCGGGGCGAGGCGAGGGAGCCGCGAAAGGGCTCGTCCTCGCCCAGCCGCACGGCCACCCGCCGCACGGTGAAGCCGCGGGGGTGGCGCGCCAGCCGGTAGCCCACCCGGGCCGGCGCCCGCCCTCCCCGGCTCGGGACGGCCTCGCCGGCGCGGCCCAGCGGCGCGCCCTCGCGCACGGAGCGCGCCCAGGCGATGGCGGCGGCGGCGGCGTGGGGGCAGGCGTCGTGGCGGCCCTCGCAGTCGCAGTCCCAGTCGGGCTCCTCGGGCCAGAGGTGGACGGTGAAGGCGACGGGGCCGCCGGGCACGGCCACCCGCAGCACGACTTCGCCGTCGTCGTCAGCGAGTTCCGGCGCGGCGCTCACGCCGCCGGCGCGGGCGATCCTGACCGCCCGCGACCAGAAGCCCGGCGGGCAGGCCTCGCGAATCGCGTCCAGCAGCTCGGTGGGGTCCATGACCGGGGCGTCTACCACGGCACCAGGCGCGTGTCGGCCGCCGGTATCGCCCCGATGACACCCGGCCGGCGCGCCCGTACCGGAGTGCTACGATGAACCTGGATTGGAGTCTGCGATGTTCGGTTTCCTGCAAGACCTCTTCGGCGACAAGAAGGACGAGAAGGCCGGCACCGGCACGTCCACGGCCTCCGCCTCCCCGTCCTTCCGGCAGGCCCGGGGCAACGCCGCCACCCAGGCGAACCTGTCCGGCGCGGGCGACCAGGACGAGGAGGAAGAAGACCAGGGCTTCTGGTCGGGCTTGTGGGACTCGGTCTCCTCGGGGGCGAGCGCGCTGGCCGGCGGCGCCGCCGAGCTGGCCAGCGACGCCGCCGAGCTGGCGAGCGACACCGTCGGCCGCCTCACCGACGACGGCCCCTCCGCCGAAGAAGAGCTCTCGGCCACCCCCGAGGAGCGCGCGAAGCTGGTCCACCGGGCCGTGCGCGGGCTCGGCACCGACGAGGACATGCTCATCCGGGCGCTCAGCGGCACGAAGCAGGAAAACGCGCAGGTCGCCGCCGCCTACAAGCGCCTCTACGGCGAGGACCTCGGCGAGGTGCTCGAATCCGAGCTCAGCGGCGCCGACCTCGCCATCGCCCGGGACCTCGTCGGCTCGGGGAAGGTGAGCCTCACCAGCCGCATCAAGCGCGCCCTCGAGGGCTGGGGGGCCGACGGCGACCGCATCATCGCGCTGTTCGAGGCCGCCTCCAAGGAGGAGCGCGACGCGGTGCTCGGCGACAAGGCGCTCATGGCCCGCATCGCCGACGAGGCGGGCGACGAGGTCGCGGCGAGGCTCCGGCAGGGCCCCGTCGAGGAGGGCGAGAAGGACGAGGAGGCCGCCGCCACCCTCCTCGCCCAGGTCAAGCAGCGCGGCGCCGGCTGGGGCACCGACGAGGAGGGCATGTTCAGCGACCTCGAGGCCTTCGCCAAGAAGTACCCCGAGGTGGCGAAGCGCATCGCCAAGAACCCCGAAGACCCCGTCCACGCCGTGCTCTCGGACGAGCTCGGCGGACGAGACTACGACAAGGCCATCGGGATCCTCAAGGGCGGCGGCACCCGCAGCGCGCTGTCGCTGCTCGAGGACGAGGCGAACCGCTGGGGCACCGACGAGGACGCCATCATGGCCACCCTGCGCGGCATGTCCGCCGACGAGCGCAAGCGCTACGCCGAGGGCACCGAGGACCGCGCCCGCCTCGTCGAGCTGCTCCGCTCCGAGCTCGGCGACTCCGACTACGCCGAGGCGATGGCGCTCCTCGACGACGGCACCGAGGACAACGTCGACAAGATCCGCGTCGAGGTCGAGGGCTGGGTCGTCAACGACCGCACGGTGCTCGACGCGGTGGTCGCCATGTCCGCCGACGAGCGCAAGCGCTTCCGCGAGGACGCCGAGCTCCGGGCCGCCGTCCGCGCCGGGGTCAGCGAGGAGACCTGGGCGAAGATCGCGAGCATCGCCGGGTTTGGAGCCAAGGCCGGCAAGCGCGACGAGGGCGCCGCGCAGGTCGAGCGCCTGGCGACGATCATCCTCGACGGCGCCGACCACCTCCTCGACGACGACGAGGACCAGGTCTACGCCGCCGTGCTCGAGGCCCAGCGCCTCGCCGCCGAGGGCAAGCTCGACATGAAAGCCCTTCGCAAGCGCATCGAGGCCTCCGGCGCGCTCGACCGGGACGACTGGCCCAAGGTCTGGCAGGCCCTCGAGGGCACCCGCGCGCTGACGAGCATCGACCGCCTCGACCAGGCCGTCGAGGGGCTCGGCACCGACGACACGGCCCTCACCGAGATGATCGACGACCTCTCGGGCCGCGACCTCCTCGAGAACTGGTCGAACATCGCCGAGTACCGCGCGCGGGTGAAGGCGCTGGAACGCGCCCGGTCCGGCGGCGACCCGCGGGAGATCCAGGCCGCCGCCCGCGCGGTCCAGAGCTTCATCCTCGATGTGAACCCCGGCGTCCTCGAAAAGATCCGCGGCGACACCTCCGGCGACGAGCGGGTGGACGTGCTCGGCAAGCTGCGCGACCGCATCAAGGCCGCCGCGCAGAACGACGCGGAGTTCAAGGCCGGCCTGAGCGCCGCCGGCCTCGCCCTGGACGAGGTGGACCTCGAAAAGATCGACTACGTGCAGTCCGCCGAGGCGATGGACGTCCACCGCCACGAGGGGCAGTGGTACTCCGGCAACCTCCTCGACCCCGTGTCGTCCAAGGGCCGGCAGCTCGACGACGCCCACGCCGACTACATGGGCACGCTGCGATCCGGCATCGCGGCGCAGGAACGCGGCGAGATGACCGCCGCCGACGTGGTGAAGTCGGCCGACGCCAAGGAAGACCAGTTCGAGGACCGCCTGACCGCCTACAAGTCGATGAAGTCGGCGGTCGCCAACGTCGCGGCCACCGTGGCCGCCACCATCGCGGCGGTGGTCACCACCATCCTCACCGGCGGCGCGGCGGCCGGCTTCTGGGGCGGGCTGATCTTCGGCGGCGAGCTGGGCGCGGCGATGGGCCTCGCCTCGGCGCTCACCAAGGAGGTCGTGCAGGGCGGCAGCTACTCGATGGTCGAGGAAGGCCTCGCCGAGGCGGCCCTGACGACCTTGAGCACCGCGCTCTTCGTCGGCACGGCCAACGCCTTCGCCAGCATCTCGGCGTGGGGCAAGTTCGAGGAGTCCCTGGGCAAGGCGCTGGAGTCGCGGCTGTCCTTCCTCGGCAAGAAGGCGGCCTCGGGCATCGCCAAGGGCGTCCAGGCCAGCACCAAGATGGGCGTCGGCGACCTGGTGCGCGTCCCGACGAACGCGCTCGCCAGCGAGGCCGTCGGCAACGAGGAGTTCTTCCGCCAGGGCTGGGAAGGCGCCCTGGAGCGCATCGGCACCGACCTCGCCGCCAACGTGCCCAAGGACATGGTGATGATGGGCCTGACCGAGGCGACGCTGGCCTTCGCGGGCATCGACCCGACCCTCATGGAGGGCACGGTGGGCAAGCACACCATGCGCGGAGCGCTCGGCGGCTTCGCCGGGGGCATGGTGCGGTTCGGCGCCGCCACCAGCGCCTGGGACTGGGTGGCCAACGCCGGGCACCTCTCGGACGAGGAGATCCTCAACAACCTGCTGACCGCCGGCAAGATCGCGGCCATCGGCGCCGCGACCAACTACATTCGCGCGACCGACATGCTCCACGCGCTCAACAAGTGGACCGCGGAGGAGCTGCAGCGTTTCGACGGAATCGGCCCGAAGCTCGCCCGGAACATCGTCGCCTACCGCCAGCAGAACGGGGCCTTCACCCAGCTCCAGGACATCAAGAACGTCGCCTACATCGGAGACGTGCGGGCCAGCAACATCTACGAGCGCAAGGGCGACCACGGAACCGTCGTCCGGGGGCGTTCGGTGAAGCGCTAACCCCGCCGCACCTCGACCCCCGCCACCTTCGCCAGCCGGCCGACCCAGCGCCGAATCGTCGGGGCGGCCCGCTCGTGGAAGGTGGCGACCTCCCGGGGGGCGCCCCGACGCGGCACGACCACCACGCGCGTGAAGCGAACGTGCGGAACGCCGCCGGGAACCCCGACCTCGTCCGCCGTCTCGGCGGATTTCATGGTGCCGAGGGCGATGTGGTCGATGTCCTCGGCGGCCCACTCCCCGCCGAGCACGAGGCGGCCCGGCCGGGCCTCCCAGCGCTGGCCCCGGCGCAGGAGCGTGAGCGCCGGCGAGGCCCAGAGGGCGAACAGGGCGAGGGCGAGGAGGAACTCCACCCACTCGGCGCCGTAGCCGCGCAGCACCGGCCGCAGGGCGTCCCAGGCCATCAGCGCCGCCACGATCGCGACGACGCCGCCGCAACCCAGCCAGGGGTACAGGGTGGAACGCCGGGCCTCGCGCGGCCAGGCGCGGGGGTCGAGGCGCTGCCGGACGACGACGTGGTCGGGCTCGTCCACCTCGAGACGCCAGGCCGAGAGGCCGGAGAAGGTCGTTCGTTTCACGGTGCCACCCCGAGGTGCCAGGAACGGAGGATCGCGTCGCAGGTGGAACCGATGCCGGCCCGGCGGCGATCCGCGTCCGAAGAAAGGTCGATCCGGGCCGCGGGCTCGCCCGGCGCCGGCGCGAAACCCCAGGGGCGCACCCCCAGGGCCGGGCCCCCTTCCGGCGCCAGGAGCAGCGCCGGGGCCCGAAGCTGCACGAGGCGCCCGGCTCGCGTCTCCACCCGCGTCCCGACCTGTTCCGTCGCAAAGGTGGGATCGTCGAATCGACGCCGGGCGGCGGCGGCTCGACGAACCTCGCGAAGGGCGAGCCGCCCCGTCCCGAAGTCGCGGACCTCGACGGCCAGGCGCACCCGGATGCCGCCCTCGCCCTCGCGCACCGCCCACCCGGCCGAGCGCAGCAGGCGGCCGGGCACCCCGGCGGCGGCCTGGCGGCAGGGGTGCCCGTCGAGGGCGCTCGCGTCGACCTCCAAGGCGATCGTGTCGCCGGAAGGCACGGCGCGGGCGGCGCGATCGAGCGCTTCCCGCGCCGCGAGGGCGTCGTCGAGGGCCACCTCGCCGGTGACGGCGCGCCAGGCGGCCAGCACGCCGTCGGCGGCCTCGCGGGGGAGCAGGGCGTCGTGGAGCTGCATCGCCGCCACGAGCACCGCCAGCGTCCCCGGGTCGGTGGAACCATCGCCGGCGGCGGCAACCTCGGCGGCGCAGCGGCGCGCCGTCTCCAGGTCGAGGAGGCCGATGCGCGCGGTCCCGGCCGGCCGCGCCCCGAGCCGCTCGCGGAGCGGGGCGGACAGGGGGTCGGCCCAGGGCCAGGG
>WGAH01000092.1 GCA_015489145.1 Deltaproteobacteria bacterium | reverse complement strand
CTGCTGCTCGTCGCATCGCTCGTCGCCTGCAAGGAACCGGCACCCGCCCGCCCGGCCACCGGCGCGGACGACACCGCCGCCGACACCGCCGCCGACACCGCCGACACCGCCCCGCCGGTCCCCGACGCCGACGGAGACGGCTACGACGCCGACCACGACTGCGACGACGAGGACCCGAGCATCCACCCCGGCGCCAGCGACATCCCCTACGACGGCATCGACCAGGACTGCTCCGGCGCCGACCTCACCGACGTGGACGGCGACGGCTACGACGCGGAGGAGGCCGGCGGCGACGACTGCGACGACGACGACGCGAGCGTCCACCCCGACCAGTACGACGGGGCCGACGGTATCGACGACGACTGCGACGGCGTGGTCGACGAGGACGAGCAGCCCTGGGTCGACGCCTGGCCGGTCGTGATCTCGGGCGAGGACGGAGAGGCCGGGGCCTGGGGGCGGCGCCTGGCCGTCGGCGGCGGCGGCGTGGTGCTCCTCGGGGGCTACACCGGGCAGGTCGACTTCGACACCGACCCCGACGAGAACTTCGGCTACCGCAGCCGCGACGGGGCCGATGTCTTCGTGCTCGCCCTCGACGAGAACCGCGACGACCTCTGGGTCGCGGGGGTGTCGGCCGACGACGCGATGGAAGGGGAGCGGATCCGCGTGGGTCCCGACGGCAACGTGGTCGTCACCGGCTGGTTCTCCGGCGACGCCGACTTCGACATCGGCGAGCCGACCTACGTGGCCGAGGGGCAGGGCGGCGCCGACGCCTTCGCCGCGGTCTACGACGCCGGGGGGCAGCTCCTCCTCGGCTTCGGCCTCGGCGGCGAGGGCGACGAGGAGGCCCACGACGGGGTGACCGCCGAGGGCGGCGCCCTGTACGTCGCCGGCAGCTTCGAGAGCACCACCGACTTCGACCCGGGTCGCGGCGAGGCCAACGACTTCCGCGGCCCCACCGGCGGACGCGACGCCTTCCTGCTCGCCGCGGGCCCCGGCGACGGCGACTCGCCGGCCACCGAGCTGTGGGCGGTGACCTTCGGCGGCGGCGAGGCCACCGACCTCGCCAGCGCCGAGGTGGTGCTGCCCGAGGCCAGCGCGGTGGTGGTGGCCGGCACCTTCAGCGGCACGGTGGACCTCGACCCCGGCGAGGAGGAGGACAGCCGCGCCGCCACCGGCGAGCAGGACGCCTTCGTCCTCGCCCTCGACCCGGAGGACGGCGCCCTGCAGTGGGCGGTCACCCTGGCGGGCACCGGCTCGACCACGGTGGCCGACGGCGTCGCCCTCGGCGACGGCTTCGCCCTGGCCGGCACCTTCACCGGCACCCTCGACCTCGACCCCGGCGAGGGCGAGGCCGCGATCACCGCCGAGGGCGATCCCGACGGCTGGTGGGCGGTCTACGACGAGCTCGGCGGCTACGTGGCCGGCGGGCGCGTCGGCGCCGACCTCGCCACCCGCGTCGCCTCCCTCGCCGCCACCCCCGACGGCGCCCTGGTCCTGTCCGGCGCCTTCGAGGGCACGCTGGAGGCGGGCGCCGAGGTGCTCGTCTCCGAGGGAGGCGAGGACGCCTTCGCGATCCTGGTCGAGCCGACCACCGGGGACGCGCCCTGGAGCGCGCACTTCGGCAACGCCCTCGACCAGGGCGCCGAGGGCCTCGCCGTCGACGAGGACGGCGCCGTCTTCCTCGCCGGCGCGCTCGAGGGCACCATCGACTTCGGCGTGGACGGCGCCACCGACGAGCGCTCGGCCCGCTCCGCCGTCGACGCCTGGGTCCACCGCCTCGAACCCTGAGCCGCGATCCGGGGCAGGAGCGCCGTCGCCCGCCGCCGGTGGGGTCCCCGCCGGACTCGCACTCGGGCCATCTGTGTGAACACAGTGGGGTCGAACGGCAGTCCGGAGAAACACAGAGGGGGTGAACGGCAGATCACAGGCGGGAGCCGGCCGCGCGCCCACGGTCGAAGCTTGGATATCGCGCGGTCGCGGGCGGCGGGCGGGCGGCCGGGCCGGGTTTTGACGGGCCGATGTGCCGTTCACCCCCTCTCTGTTCTTCGCGACTCGCACTCGGGCCATCTGTGTGGACACAGTGGGGGTGAATGCGATTCATCGTCCACGGTCGCGCCCCGGAGGGGCCCCGCCGGCTCGCCGCGTCGGCGACCGCGACCACCGAGGCCGAAGCGGCGTCCGGCCACGCGGCAAGGGCCGAGCGCGGGCTTTCATGGAGGTCCCGCGCAAGGACCCGGCCTTCGCGGGCCTCTCGGGCGGTCGGGAGTCGGGCGACCGGCGTTTCCCCAGGCTCCCGCGCGCGGGACACGCTGACCCGGCCCGCCACGGGCCGGCGCTTCCATGACGCGGCAGGATGCCGCGTCTACCTCTCCACCTTCCATCACGCGGCAGGATGCCGCGGCTACCTCTCCACCTTCCATCACGCGGCTGGACGCCGCGGCTACCTCTCCACCTCCAGGGCCCGCGCTCCATGCCGGCCTCCCCGGCGGCATCGACGGCCGCGCGGGGTTAGCCCCGACGGGCTCCCGGAGGGAAGTCATGAAGCCCCGCGTCCGCATCAAGCACCTGCTGTCCGGGCAGGTCCCCGTCGGCTCCGAGGTCGTCGTGCAGGGCTGGGTCCGCACCCGCCGCGACTCCAAGGCCGGCCTGTCCTTCGTCCACGTCCACGACGGCTCCTGCTTCGCGCCGATCCAGGTGGTCGCGCCCGCCGAGCTGCCCAACTACGCCAGCGAGGTCAAGCGCCTCACCGCCGGCTGCTCGGTGCGCGTGCGCGGCACCCTCGTCGAGAGCAGGGGCCGCGGGCAGGCGGTGGAGGTGCGCGCCGAGGCCGTCGAGGTGATCGGCTTCGTCGACGACCCCGAGACCTACCCGATCCAGCCCAAGCGGCACTCGCTGGAATACCTGCGCTCCGTCGCCCACCTGCGCCCGCGCACCAACCTCATCGGCGCCGTCACCCGCGTCCGCAACGGCCTGGCCCAGGCGATCCACCGCTTCTTCCACGAGCGCGGCTTCTACTGGATCCACACGCCGATCATCACCGCGAGCGACGCCGAGGGGGCCGGCGAGATGTTCCGCGTCTCCACCCTCGACCTGGTGAACCTGCCGCGCACCCCCGACGGCGGCGTGGACTGGTCGAAGGACTTCTTCGGGCGCGAGGCCCACCTCACCGTGTCCGGGCAGCTCAACGTCGAGTGCTACTGCCTGGCGATGACCGACGTCTACACCTTCGGGCCGACCTTCCGCGCCGAGAACTCCAACACCCGCCGCCACCTCGCCGAGTTCTGGATGGTGGAGCCCGAGATCGCCTTCGCCGACCTCGCCGACGACATCGACCTGGCCGAGGCCTTCCTCAAGGCGATCTTCCAGAGCGTGCTCGACGAGCACCCCGACGACATGGCCTTCTTCGACAAGCGCGTGAAGCCCGGCGTGATCGAGCGGCTGCGGCGCTTCGTCGAGACGCCCTTCCAGGTGCTCGACTACGGCGAGGCCGTGCGCCTGCTCGAATCCGCCAGGGGGGTGCGCTTCGAGTTCGAGCCGCGCTGGGGCATGGACCTCCAGAGCGAGCACGAGCGCTACCTCTGCGAGCACGTCGGCGGGCCGGTGGCCGTGCGCGACTACCCCAAGGACATCAAGGCCTTCTACATGCGGCTCAACGACGACGGGCGCACGGTGGCGGCGATGGACGTGCTCGCCCCGGGCATCGGCGAGATCATCGGCGGCAGCCAGCGCGAGGAGCGCCTCGACGTGCTCGACGCCCGCATCGACGCCCTGGGCCTCGACCGCGAGACCTACTGGTGGTACCGCGACCTGCGCCGCTACGGCACCGTGCCCCACGCCGGCTTCGGCCTCGGCTTCGAGCGGGCCGTGCAGTACGCCACCGGCGTCGACAACATCCGCGACGTCATCCCCTTCCCGCGGGCGCCGGGCAGCGCCGAGTTCTGACGACGCGGCTCGCGGCGCGGTAGGATGCCCGGCACCCCGGGGCGTTCCGGGGAGGAGGTGCGCGTGGGCGTGGAGACCGCGATCATCGCCGCGGCCGGTGCCGGAACCCGCATGTGGCCGGCCACCAAGGTCGTCCCCAAGGAGCTGTTCCCCGTGGGGCGCCTGCCCGCCATCGCCTGGCAGCTCGCCGAGTTCCACGCCGCCGGCATCCGCCGGGTGGCGGTGGTGGCCAACGCCGACAACAAGCCGCTCATCGAGGCCCTCGTCGACCCGCGCCAGGGGCCGCCCGCCTCCCAGGCCGCGGTGCCGGCGGCGCGTCGCTTCCAGGCCATGCTCGAGGAACTCGACGTGACCGTCGTGCTCCAGCACGGGCCCTACGGCAACGGCACGCCGCTGCTCAACGCCGTCGAGGCGGTGGGCCGAGGCCCCTGCATCTACGCCTTCGGCGACGACATCGTCCTCGGGCGCAACTGCACGGCGGCCCTCCTCGACGTCCACGCCCGCACCGGCGGCCCGGTCCTCGCGGTTCAGCCGGTGGCCCGGGAGCGCGTGGGCGCCTTCGGCATCGTCGAGACGCGGCCGGACCCGGAGGCCGGCGCCCCGCGGGTGACCCGCCTCGTCGAGAAGCCCGCCCCCGGCGAGACCGACTCCAACCTCGCCGCCTTCGGGCGCTACCTCGTCACCCCCGAGATCATCGACATCCTGGAAGGGGTCGGGCGCGGGAAGGGCGGCGAGGTCTGGTTCGTCGACGCGGTGATCCGCTGGATGGCCGGCGGGGGCGCGGTCCACGCCTGGCCCCTCGACGGCGCCGAGTGGGTGACGGTGGGCGACGCGGCCGGCTACGCCCGGGCGGTGGCGCGCGCGGCGGAACTCGGCGACGTTCCAGGCTGACCCCGGGATGGACGCGCCCCCCGCCCTCCTCGCCCGCCGCTACCGCGTCGTCGGGGTCCTCGGCGACGGCGGCATGGGGCGGGTCTACGAGGTGGAGGCCGGCGGCAGCCGCTACGCGGCCAAGGTGCTCAAGCCGGCCTTTCGCCACGACGAGGAGCTGGTGCGGCGCATGTTCCGCGAGGCGCAGGCGGCGGCGGCGATCCGCCACCCGGGCATCGTCGGCATCCACGCCGTCGCCCACGACGACGAGCACGGCCCGGTGCTGGTGATGGAGCGCCTCGACGGCCTGCCCCTCGGGGCCTTCGTCGAGCGCCGCCCCCTCGACGCGGTGCAGGCGCGCTGGCTGGCGCTGAAGGTGCTCGACGCCCTCGGCGCGGCCCACCGTCACGGCGTGGTCCACCGCGACGTGAAGCCCGGCAACGTCTTCGTCGAGCTGGCCGGCGAGGCCGCCGCCGGGGTGCGCCTCCTCGACTTCGGGGTGGCGGGGCTGGTCGAGCGGCCCGGCCTCACCTTTCCCGGGCAGGTGATGGGCACCGAGGGCTTCGCCAGCCCCGAGCAGCTCCTGGAGCGGAGCTACGACCGGCGCTCGGACATCTACGGCCTCGGGGCCACGCTGCTCTACGCCCTCACCGGGCGGCACCTCGCCACCCGGGACGTGCTCGCCCGCCGCCCGCCGCGCGACTTCCTGGCGCGCTACGAGCTGTCGCCCTGGTGGCGGAGCATCCTCGAGCGCGCCCTCGACCCCGACCCGGACCGCCGCTACGCCTCCGCC
>WGAH01000091.1 GCA_015489145.1 Deltaproteobacteria bacterium | reverse complement strand
GGGGTGGCCGGCGGCGGGCGAGAAGGCGCCGCCGGCCACCCCGGAGGCGGCGGCCACCCAGCCGCTCGGGAGGGCGAATCCGAGGGCGACGGCGGCGAGGACGGCGCCGAGGCGCCAGGGGGAGGCGCGCCGCCGCGAGAAGGCCGCCCAGAGCAGCAGGCCGAAGGGCAGCGCCAGCGCGTAGCTCGGGGCGCTCACCGCGCAGAGGGCCGCGAGGACGGGCAGGCCGAGGAGCGCCGCGACGAAGCGCGCCCCCCGCGCGCCCGCCGCCAGGTCGGCGGCGAGCAGCACCAGCGGCACCACGCCGGCGAGCATCTTCGCCACCTGCCCGTTGGCCGCCGCGCTCAGCACCAGGGGGCTCGTTCCGAACCAGGCGCCGGCCAGTCCCGCGGCCGCCGGCGTGGCGCCGAGCCGTCGCAGCCAGGCGTGGCAGGCGAGCCCCGACAGGCCGGGAAGCAGGAGCCAGGCCGCGTCGAAGGCGCCGATGGGGCCGAGGAAGCGGAAGGGCAGGGCGACGAGGATCGCGACCCAGCCGATCGGGTGGACCACGGCCCCCTCGGGAAAGGCGATTTCCTCGACGTGATCGAGGTCCACCCCGGCGCCCCCGAGCCACCGGGCCGCGAGGTCGAAGACCCAGGCGTGGGCGGAAAAGGCGGTGTCGGGAAGCCGGTCCGGCAGGTGCAGGACCAGGGGCCAGCTCAGGGCGGCGAGCCAGGCCGTCGGCAGGACGAGGGCGAGGAAGGCCCAGGCGATTGGGGGAGGGCGGCGTCGCATCGGCGCCGCCCATCATGGCGCGCGCGCCAGCCCCGGGACAAGCCCGGGCGGCGTCCTACTCGCAGAATGGCCCGTCCACCTGCACGCTGTTGTTCGTCTCGCTGCACTCGCTGATCGCGCCGGTTCCCGTGCCGTCGTCGTCGACGGCCACGCGAATCGCCTGCGCGGCCGTCAGGTACTCCGCCGGCAGGTCGACGGTGACGCCCTCGCCGCCCCAGCCGCTCGCGAGGGCGTCGGTCCACTCCACGGTGTCGAGGAGGCGCTCGTAGCCGTCGTAGACCGCGTAGATCGCCACGTTCACCGGCGGGTCCTGGTCTTCGGTGGCGAGGTTGTCGATGCGGAAGGTGAGGGGCACCGTGCCCCGGTCGCAGTCGTCGAGGCAGATGTCGAGGATTTCGGCCTGGAGGTCGGCGACGAGGCTCTCGCCGTCGGTGGCGATGGCCGAGTGCCAGGTGTTGGTGTCGGCGAAGCTCGGGGTGGCGGTGGCCGGGACCTGGAGGTCGTCCTGGATGTTGGCGATGTTGTAGGCGTGCTGGTTCCAGACGGAGCGCGCCGGGGCCCAGCTCTCGTCGGCGTCGCCGTAGACGGCCAGGGCGGCGGTCCAGCCGTTGTTGCAGACGACGATCTCGGCGTGGTCGTCGGCGTCCACGTCGGCGATCACCGGGTAGTCGAACATCGTGTTCGAGGTGTGGTCGGTGCTGTAGAACTTCACGGAGCCCGTGGGCCCGTCGTAGGCGACCATCTCCTGCTCGTCGATGTAGACCACCTCCGGGACGCCGTCCCCCTCGAAGTCGAAGATGCTGGCCCCGGTGGCGCCGCTCATGTCGTGGACCGCCGCCGTCCACAGCTCGGTGCCGTCGTGGTTGAAGACGACGAGCTGGTTGCCGCCGGCGGTGACGATTTCCGGGTAGCCGTCGCCGTCGAGGTCGGCGATGGCCGGCGTGGCGAGGATGTTGGCCGAGGGGATCTCGACCGGCCCCCA
The DNA here is from genome assembly GCA_015489145.1 of Deltaproteobacteria bacterium. Classification (GTDB taxonomy): domain Bacteria; phylum Myxococcota_A; class UBA796; order UBA796; family UBA2385; genus S143-5. Next base: position 1,647 of record WGAH01000091.1, on the reverse strand, counting down.
CAGCACCGTGCCGTCGGTGTCCTGCGCGCGAATCGTGTCGTAGCTGATCGCGACGACCTCGCCCTCCGGGTCGTCGTCGAGGTTCGCCACGCCGATCATCGCGTCTTCCTGCGACAGGTCCATGCGGAGCGTGTTGCCGTCGGCGTCGTAGGCGGCGTCGCCGACGATGATTTCCTCGGTGCCGTCGAGGTCGAGGTCGGTGACGGCGGGGACCGAGGCCTCGCTTATCGTCATGCCGAGGGCGCTGGTCACGCCGTAGGAGCCGTGCCCGTGCTCGCCCACCCCTCGGGTGGTGCCGTCGGCGTTGAGGACGACGCGCCCGGCGACGATCTCGGGGGAGCCGTCGTGGTCCATGTCCGAGATCACCGGGGCCGTGGCCCAGTCGAAGTCGAGCTTGGTGTAGTGGTCGCTCTCCCAGAGCTGTTCGCCGTCGGCGCTCCAGGCGACGACCTGGTAGTCGCCGTCGCCGAGGAGACCGCTGGAATTCTCGCGCACGCCGACGATTTCGGGGGAGCCGTCGCCGTCGAGGTCGGCCACCGCGGTGGCGGCGCCGTAGGCGAGGCCGGCGGCGGTGTCCTCCCACAGGAGCCCCGAGCCGTCGCCCTCGACCACCGCCAGCGTTCCCGGCGAGTTGAAGAGATCGGTGAGGTTCACGATGATCTCGGGCATTCCGTCGAAGTTGATGTCGGCCACCGTCGGCAGCGACAGGCAGCCGGAGCCGGCGCCGTAGGTCCACTCGACCACCGGCGTGAAGCCGCCCTCGGGCTCGCTGGGGCAGCTGTCGCCGACGCCGACCTCCTCGGCGGGCCAGTCCTCGTCGGGGCAGGTGGGGCCCGGATCGGCGATCCCGGTGTCGGTCGCGGGTTCGCCCGTGTCCGGGGGCAGGCCGTCGCCGCCCTTGTCCTGGGAACCCTGGAGGTTGTAGTCGGAGCAGGCGGCGAGGAAGGCGAGGCTGGCGAGCAGGTGGGCCGTGCGGATCATGGCGGGACCTCCCAGGGGGGGAAAGCCTATCTCGCGTCCGGGGGTTCGCGGGGCTCGCGGGCAGGCCCCCCTCGCTCGCGCTACCCTGGAGCTTCGAGGCGCCCGCCGGCTCGGTGGGCCAGCCACCCGCCACCCGGAGGATGCATCGATGCCGCGCACCCCGCTCTTTCTTTCCGCTCTCGCCATCTCGCTCCTGTCCGCCTGCCGCACCGGCGGCACGGTCGACAAGGGCGGCACCGACACCGGGGCGGCGGCCGACGGGGGCGGCTCGGACGGCGGGGCGAGCGACGGTGGCGCCGGCGACGGGGGCGCGGACACGGCGGGGCCCGTGGACGCCGACGGGGACGGCTACGCGGAGGACGTGGACTGCGACGACGCCGATCCGGCCGTGAACCCCGGGGCCGCGGAGGTCTGCGACGGGGTGGACGACGACTGCGACGGGCTGGTGGACGAGGCCGACGACTCCTGGGACGCGAGCAGCGGCGGCACCTGGTACGCCGACGCCGACGGGGACGGCTACGGCGACCCGGAGGCGCCGGTGACGGCCTGCGCGCAGCCGTCGGGCACGGTGGACGACGCCACGGACTGCGACGACACGACCGCGGCGGCGAACCCGGCCGCCGAGGAGGTCTGCGACGAGATCGACAACGACTGCGACGGCGACGT
>WGAH01000090.1 GCA_015489145.1 Deltaproteobacteria bacterium | reverse complement strand
GCTGGCGAGATCCTGGAGGATCTCGCGCATCCGGCGCAGGTCCTCGCGCACCCCGGCCACCGCCTCGGCGGCGGGACCGACGCCGTCGGGGACGGGCTCGGAGGCGGGGCGGGCCCGGCGCGACTCGGAGGCCACGGCGCGGGCGGCCATCTCGACGGGAAGGCTCGCGTCGGCGATGCCGTCGAGCGCGGCCCCGGCGTCGCGGGCCCGCACCGCCTCGGCCACGCGCTCCACCTCCTGCCGCGCCCGGGCCAGCCGGCGGAGGCTGTCGCTGCGCCAGCCCTGGCCGTCGCCCGGGGCGCCCTCGGCGGCCTTCGCCCGCGCCTCGGCGTCGGCGGCCAGGGCGTCGAGCTCCTCCCACCGCGCCATCTCGCGGTCGAGATCGGGGCCGAGTTCCCGGCGCTTGCGGGCGAGCTCGTCGGCGAGCCGGCGCTGGTCCTGCTCGAGCTGCTGGAGGTCGTCCTGGAGCTGCTGGTAGGCCTGCCCCAGCTCGTCCTCGCCCTGCTTGCCTCCCGCCATCTGGTCGGCGACCTGCTCGGCCAGCTCGTCGAGCTGACCCGAGAGCTGGTCGATGAGGCGCCGGGCCTCGTCGAGCTTCCCCTCGGAGATGAGCTGCCGGGCGCGGTCCATGAGGGCCTTCGTCTCCGAGATGCGGGCGTTGACGAAGCGCTTGAGGGAGCCCTCCGCGAGCTGGTCGGCGGTGCGGGCGAGCTCGGCCAGCAGCCGGTCGAGCTGGTCGAGGCGGGCGAGGAGCTCGTCGGCGGAGGCGTCCTCGGGCATCGCCGCCAGCTCCCGGGCCTCGCGGGCCACGTCCTCGGCCTGCCGGGCGAGCTGCTCCATCGCCGCCCGCCGCAGCATCATGTCGAGGAGGTAGATCGCCTTTTCGAGGGCCTGGACCTCCTGCCCGTGCAGCTCGGCGAAGGTGCGGCGGTCGCGGGCGGTGGGGCTGGAGCGCGCCGCCGGGTCCCAGGTGGTGATCGCGAAGCGGAACAGCCGTCCGGCGCCGTCGAGGACCTCCTTGACCAGCACCCCGTCGATGCCCGTCGGGTCGGCCCCGCCCCACCAGCGGGCGTAGAGGTCCTGGATCGGGGTGAAGCGCTCGCGGGCCCGGGCCACCCAGGCCTGCATCGCCTCGGGCTGCGAGGCCGGGGGCACGGGCTCCTCGAGGAAGTCGGCGAGCACCGGCAGCAGGGCGTCGCGCACCTGCCGGGCCCAGGCCGCCTGCCGCCGGCCGCTGCCCCGGGGGCCGACCACCTCGAGGGACACCGCCGGCGACTCGCCCCGGTTGCTGCCGCCGAGGAGGTCGTTGTCGTAGGCGACCACGCGCAGCTCGACCGAGTCCCCCGGCTTCAGGCCCAGCTCCGCCGGAGTCGCCCGCACGCCGCCGGACAGCTCGGTGGGGGCGTCGAGGGGGGCGCGCAGGCGGTGCTCCTCCGTCGATCCGTCGGGGCGGCGCACCTCGAGTACGACCCGGCCGATGCCGTAGTCGTCCTTGGCCGACCAGCCGAAGCCGAGGGGCTGGTCGACGGGCACCGGGCCCTCGGGGGGCCGCGCCAGGGCGACGGCGGGGGGCGCGTCGGCCTCGGCCTCGATGCGGAAGTCCTCGCTGCGGACGACGGTGTCGCCGCGAAAGAGCAGGAAGCGCCAGGCGCCGTCGGCCCGCACGACGAGATCGGCGGAAAGGTCGCGCCCCCCTTCCAGGACGGCGTCGACGGGCGGTTCCTCGTCGACCTGCAACGCGGCGGCCTCGAAGGGCTCGCCGGTGCGCGCGGTGATGTGGACGCGGGTGCCCGGCGGGGCGTGGATCGTGCCGTCGGAGTTCGGCACCTCGACGGGCTCGATGCCGGTGTAGTCGGGGAACTCGTAGCGAAGCACGATGTCGCCCACCACGGCGCGCGCGTCGCCCACCGTCGGGGCGGCGTGCTCCAGCCGGGCGGCGGCGGCCGAGCCCCCGAAGACCACGTCGAGGGCGTCGAGGGGACCCACCGGCAGCAGCAGCCCGCCCAGGCCCGCCACCGCCAGGGCGGCGAGGAGGGCCCCGGCGGCGCGCCCGGCGGGGCCCTCCTC
>WGAH01000089.1 GCA_015489145.1 Deltaproteobacteria bacterium | reverse complement strand
GCCCTCCTCCTCCTGCGGTGGTACGTCTCGGCGGTGGCGACCCAGGTCATGCCGCGGCCGGCCGCCGCGGAGCCCGCCGCGTCCGCCCCCGAGCCCGCCGCGGACGCCGCCCCGGCCGAGGCGGCGCCCGAGCGGGACGCCGGCGACCTCTACGAGGTGATGGAGGACGGCCTGCGCTCCCAGATGCGCCCGGACATCCTGCCGGTGTCGCGCCCGGGCCAGCTCCAGGACGCGCTCCTCATCGCGCTCAGCAAGCTGCGCCTCGACGGCGTCGTCGTCAACGCCCGCGTCGAGAGCTGGGTCGGCCGCCACCGCGACGCGCCGGAGCTCGCCGAGATCCGGATCCGCTACCGCTCGCGCGAGGGCGAGCTCGACCGGGAGCTGGGCGCCATCGGCCTCGTCACCGGGCAGTACATCCAGCACTACCGCCTCAAGGTGACCCACCTCCAGGTCACCATCGAGGCGCCGGACGGCTCCACGCGCCGCCTCGTCCTCGACCCGGAGATGGCCCGGCGCCTCTACGCCCGGCGCCTCACCCTCGTCGAGTTCCTCCGGGCCGCCACGCGCCGGACGGCGGCGCCCTGAGCCGGCGCGGCTACCGGCCGTCCCGGGTGGCCTGCTGGAGCGCCTCGATGCTCCGCACGATGGCCTCCACCGAGGGGGTGCCCCGGTTGGCGAGGCGGATCTTGCGGTCGGGGTTGACGAGGTAGACCGTGCGGATGATGTGCGGCTTGCCGATCTTGGGCAGGGTCGCCCGGAACATGCGCGCCACCGCGCCGCCCCGGTCGGTGAGGAGCGGGAAGGTGATGCCCGCCTTTTTCGCGAAGGCCTCGTGGCTCGGCGCCTCGGCCGGGTTGATGCCGAAGACCTCGCAGCCGAGCTCCTTGAGCCGGTCGTAGTGGGCCTGGAACTCCTGGAGCTGCGCGGTGCAGCCCGGGGTGTCGTCGGCCGGGTAGAACACGAGGATGCACCACCGCGAGCCCATGCGGTGCCAGGAGCCGTCCCAGGCCTGCAGGTGCCACTCGGGGGCGGTTTCGCCCTCGGGGAGCATGGGCGGGTAGAGGCGCTCCTTGACGGCGTCCTTGATCGGGGCGGGGATCTTCGAGGCGAGCGCGCGCAGCATCGCGTCCTCCGGGGGGTCAGGGTCCGATGCGCCGCCGCAGCGGGGCGTCGGCGGGAATCCAGGGGAGCAGCCGCGGGCCGACGACCAGGGGCTTGCGGGCCAGGTCGGCGGGGGTGCGGCTGCCGGTGAGCAGGCAGGCCATGCGGATCTCGGCCACGACGGCGCGCCCGAGGGCCAGGGCGCCGGCGTGGCCGCCGGCGGCGTGGGCCTGGAGGAAGGCCCGGGCGATGCCGCCGCAGCGGGCGCCGAGGGCGAGGGCCCGGGCCACGGACAGGCCGTCGGCGAGCCCGCCGGTGGCGCAGACGCCGAGGCCGAGCCCCGAGAGCTGGGCCACGCTGGCGGCGGTCGGGATGCCCCACTCCCGAAACAGGCGGCCGGCGCGCTCGGCGGCGGGGGCGTCGGCGCGGGCGGCCTCGACGGCGACCCAGCTCGTGCCGCCGGCGCCGCTGGTGTCGACCCAGCGCACCCCGGCCTCGACGAGGCGGCGGCCCACCGACCGGGACAGGCCGGCGCCGGTCTCCTTGACGACCACGGGCACGTCGAGGGCCTCGACCAGCCGGGCGATGGCCTCCAGGGCGCCGCGGAAGTCGCGGTCGCCCTCCGGCTGCACGAGTTCCTGGGCCGGGTTGAGGTGCACCGCCAGGGCGTCGAGGCCGCAGGCCTCGACCAGGCGCTCGCGAATCGCCTCCGGCGGGTGGCGGGCGGCCTGCACGGCGCCGATGTTGCCGATCAGCAGGGCGTCGGGGGCGACGTCCCGCACCTGGTAGCCGGCGGTCACCCCCTCTTCGAGGAGGGGGCGCTGGGAGCCGAAGGCGAAGCCGATGCCGAGCTCCTGGGCCACCCGGGCGAGGTCGCGGTTGATCCGCTCGGCGCGGTCGACGCCTCCGGTCATGGCCGCGATGAGGAGCGGGGCGCGGAGCCGCTTCCCGGCGAAGTCCACCGCCAGGTCCACCGCGTCGAGGGCGAGCTCGGGCAGCGCGTCGTGGACGAGCCCCACCTCGTCGAGGAGGTTCGAGGACCGGAAGGCCACGTCGCCGTCGATGCAGAGGTCGAGGTGGTCCGCCTTGCGGCCGGAAATCGCGGGGGGCCGTGCCATGCCGCGCCCCTAACAGGCCCCGTCCCGGCGCGGTCCCAGGGCGACCCGGCGGGCCCCCGGGGCGACCTCCACCGGGACGACGCGCAGCCCCTCCTCGCGCAGGCGGGCGAGGAAGCGCCGCCGCCGCCGGTCGTCGTCGAAGAGGGCCACGGCGCAGTCGCCGCCGCCGGCTCCCGATGGCTTGGCCGCGCCGCCGCAGTCCCGGGCGAGCTCGGCGATGCGGGCGAGGGAAGGCGTGAGCCAGTCCACCCCGGCGGCGCGGGCCATGCGGGCCAGGGCCTCGTGGGCGCGGGCGAGGGCGCGCACCGGGTCGCGGGGGAAGTCCTCGACGATGGCGGCGCTCTCGTCGACGAAGGCGCGGCGGCCCCGCCAGGCGAGGTAGCGGGCCACCCGGGGGCCGGTGCGGGCGCTGGCGCCGGACCACGCCACCACGGGCCGCACGGGCACGAGCGGCCGGGTGCGCCCGCCCTCGAAGCGCACCATGCCGCCGGCGATGCTCGTCGCCACGTCCACGCCGGAGCCGCCGCCCTGCACGGCCCGGTGGATGGCGAAGGCGTCCTCGGCCGGGCGGCCGGCGGCGAGGCAGGCGGCGACGCAGGCGGCGGCGGAGCCCCCGAAGCCCGGCTTGTCGCCGCCGTCGAGGGCCGGAGGCTCGGCGTCGGCGAAGCGGTAGAGGCCCGCCGGCGCGCCGGCGAGGGCCGGGCGCACGAAGCGGTCGTCGCCGGGGGTCTCGACGCGCACGCCCTCGCCGCCGGGGCGCACCGCGCACACCACCCCGCGGTCGATGGCCAGCGCGATGGCCGGCGCCCCGTCCACCACGGCGTACTCGCCGACGAGCACGAGCTTGCCCGGCGCGAAGACCCCGAAGGCTCGCCCCGGGCTCGTGGGCGGCGCGGGCTCAGCCAAGGGTGGGCCGCTCCTCGGGCGGGAGCTCCTCGGCGGAGCCCTCGTCGGGCAGCAGCCGCGCCCCGTCGCCCACGCCGAGCACGCCCACCGCGTCCACCAGCGGCTCGAGGGCGGCCACCACCGCGTCGGTGTCCGGGGGCTCGCACAGGACCTTGACGTTGGGCCCGGCGTCCATCGTCGCCCAGGCCCCGACGCCCTCCCGGCGCAGCGCGTCCACCGCGTCGAGGACGGCCAGGGTCGCGGGCCGCCAGTAGCGGATCGGCGGCACCGCCGCGAGCATGTCGGCGTGCATCTTGTGGGTGGAGGCCTCCATGATCGCGCCCAGGGCGGCGAGATCGCGGTCGAGCACCGCGCGCCGGGCCCGGGCCACGTCGTCGGGGGCGGTGGCGACGAAGACCGGGTGGTAGGGCGAGGTCTCGGCGGTGCGGATCATCGCCTCCCGCGAGCCCACGGGCTTGGCGGCGCCGCTGACGGTGGCGACGACCACCCGCAGGTCCCAGTGGTCGCGGGGGGCGAGGGGACGGCCGTGGCTGTCCGAGCCGTCCCGGGCGGCGCCGAGGAGCCACTCCACCCAGCCCCCCCAGATGCTGCGGCAGGCCGAGCCGCTCCCCCGGCGGGCCAGGCGGCTCAGCTCCACCGGGCTCAGGTCGAGGCCGGCGGCGCCGGCGGCGGCCAGCGCCAGGGCGGCGAAGCCGGAGGAGCTGGAGGCGAGGCCGGCGGCGGTGGGAAAGTCGTTGCGGCTCACCACCCGGCAGCGCGGGCGCTCCTCGCCGGCCAGCTCCGCGACGAGGTCGAGGAAGTCGGAGACCCGCCGGGCCTCGGCGGCGGTGGCCGGCCGGTCGTCGAGGAACACCTCGTCGACGGGGGCGTCGATGCCCCACTCGACCGTGGTCACCGTGCGAAACGGGGCGACGGTCAGCGACAGCGAGGGAACCGCCGGCAGGTTCAGGGCCACGTCGCGCTTGCCCCAGTACTTGACGACGGCGATGTTGGGGTGGGCCTCGGCGGTGGCGCGCATGGGGACTCCTGCTCGGGCGGGCTCTATCGGGTCGCGGGCGGGACGGCGCGCACGGCGAAGGCGCGCACCCCGGCCCGCCGGGCCGCGTCGAGGACCGGCGGGCCGG
>WGAH01000088.1 GCA_015489145.1 Deltaproteobacteria bacterium | reverse complement strand
GGCCTCGGCGGCCCGGAGCACGTCGGCCACGTAGTCGTCGAAGCGCTCGGCGCCGAGCCCGCCGGCCTCCCGCCCCCGCCCGTGGCCGCGCAGCTCGAGGTTCCACACGTCCCAGCCCCGGGCCGCCAGCCAGGCGCTCGGGGAGCGTCGGGAGGTGTGCCAGGTGTAGCGGTTCTGGGCGAAGCCGTGCACGAGGAGCACCGGCGGGCGGCGCGGCCCCCCGGGGAGGTGCTTGCGGACGAGGTGCAGGGGCGGGTCGCCGGGGAGGCGGAGGACCGCCTTGTGCAGGCGGACCCGCTCGCCGCCGTGGGTGACCTGCTCGACCTCCCCGGACGCCAGGCACGTCCCGGCGGCCTCCCGCCGCTCCCCGGTCTCGCCCGTGCTCACCGCCAGCCGCCTCCCGTGCCCTTCTCCGCTATCGTGCCCGCGACCGGCCTCCCCGTCCAGCCCGCCGCGTCGCCGGGGCCATGCCGGCGCGTTCCGGGAGCATTAGGGGTTTCGCCGGCGGCGGGGCGGCGGGCGACGAGGCCGGCCGGGACCCCGCCCGAGGGCGCTCCATCCCGTGCCTGCGCGGTCCCGCATCCGGCTCCCCCTTCCCCGCAGCCTCGCGGGGCAGGTGGCCTTCCTGCTGTTCCTGGCCGGCGGCATCGTCTTCGGCGTCGCCGCCCTCGTCGAGGGGCGGGTCCACGGCGATCGCATCCACGCCGAGACCGTCACCCGCCACGGCATCCTGTTCCACCACACGATTCGCGCCATGCTCGCGGCGATGGGCGAAAAGCCCCCCGAGACGGTGGACGAGGTGCTCCAGGGCTTCGCCGACGCGCCGGGGGTGCAGACGATCCGCATCCTCGACGCCAGCGGCACGATCCGCCACAGCAGCCGGCCCGAGGAGGACGGCGGCCGCGCGGCGGGCTTCCCCGCCGGGCGGATCGAGCCGGGCAGCCTGTTCATCCGCTACGAGGAGGAGGGCGACCGGACCTACGCGCGCATCTACGAGCCGATCCGCAACGCCTCGCGCTGCCGCCGCTGCCACGGCAGCCAGGCCGTCAACGGCATCATGGAGCTGCGCCTCGACACCACCGGCGAGCGGGCCAGCCTCGACGAGGACCGCGTCACCGTCCTCGGCATCCTGCTCGGCGGGCAGCTCGCGCTGGTGGCGGTGGTCTTCGTGTTCTTCCGCTCCTTCATCGTCCCGCCGTTGCGCCGCCTCGCCGGGTCGATGGACCGGGTGGCCGCCGGCGAGCTGGCCCACGTCGAGATGATCGACCGGCCCGAGGAGTTCGCGGCCCTGGCCCGCCAGTTCAACCGCATGGTCGACCGCCTGGTCGAGGCCCGGCGGGAGCGCGACCGCTACTACGAGGAGAGCCTGGCCCGCGCCGCCCAGATGGCGACGGTGGGCGAACTCGCCACCGCGATGGCCCACGAGATCCGCAACCCGCTGACCGGGATCTCCGGGGCCCTGCAGGTGCTGGCCCGGGACCCGGCCCTGGAGCCGCGCCGGCCGATCATCCGCGAGATCCTCGCCACCCTCGACCGCCTCTCCAAGACCGTCCACGACCTGCTCGCCTACGGCCGGCCCTCCCCGCCGGAGATGGCGCCCACCCACCTCGGCGAGGTGGCGCGCGGGGCGCTCAGCCTGCTGCGGCGCCCGGCCGAGCGCGGGCGCAACATCGAGATCGTCGAGCGCTACGCCCCCGACCTGCCGCCGGTGCTCGCCGACGCGGGGCAGCTCCGACAGATCGTGCTCAACGTGCTCCTCAACGCGGTGCAGGCCCAACCCGAGGGCGGGCGCATCGAGATCGAGACCCGCCTCGTCGAAAGGCCCGGCGGCGCGCCCGTCGCGCGCCTGTCGATCCGCGACCACGGCCCCGGGGTGCCCGAGGATCTCGTCTGCCGCATCTTCGCGCCCTTCTTCACGACGAAGCCCAAGGGCACGGGCCTGGGCCTGGCGATCTGCCAGCGCCTCGCCGAGGAGAACGGCGGCGAGTTGCAGGCCCGCAACGCCGAGGGCGGCGGGCTGGTCGTGATGCTCGACCTGCCGATCGCCGGGGGGGAAGGCGGCCCGCCCGCCGGGGGCGGCTGAGCGCGTCGGGCCCGAGGCGCTCTGCCCGTCGCCATCGGCCATCTCGCGTCCTTGCCGGGGGTTCCGGGAACCCGCCCGCTCGCGGTAGCCTGGGGGTGGTGGGAGGTCGTCTTCGCCGTTGGCGACGGCCGAACCGCCCCGCGGCGGGCCGCGCGGCCCCGCCCGGTCCACCGGCCCGAGAGGTGCGCATGTCCTGGTTCAAGAAGCTCATCGGGGGGGACAGGCGCGAGGAGCAGGGGCGCGAGGCGCCGCCCCGACCGCGGGTTCCCCAGGGGCCTCGAAAGATGACCACCCTGGACGTCCCGATGGTGATGGCCCGCCTGCGCGTGCTCGGGGTGCTCGATCGCCTCGACGCGCGCTACCACGCCGACCTGGAGCGGGCGGTCAAGGAGTGCTGCCGGGAGGGGCGGGTGCGGCAGTGGTGGGGCCCGCTGCGGAGCTACCACGAGCGCCGGGCCCGGGAGGCGACGGACTGGTTCCAGCCGGTGTCCGCCCGGCACCGCCGGGCCGACCGCCTGGTGCGGGCGCTCCTCGACCTCGGCGAGCTGCTGCGGCTGCACCGCTTCGAGCTGACCGGGGTGACCGGCGCCGACGGCGAGCCCCTGGTGGGCGAGGACCCGGTGCCCGACGGCGAGCTGCGCCTCAACTGGAGCACCGGCGAGGCCTCCGGGGCCTTCCCCGTCCACGTCCGCGAGGGCGAGCTGGACCTGCCGGGCCTGCTGGCGGAGATCAACGCCTTCTTCGCGGAGCGCGACTGGCCGGAGCGGCTGTTCCTCCTGCCGCGGGAGGGGGACGCCTGGGGCGTGGTCGCCTGCCCGGAGCCGGTGGCGCGCAAGGCGGCGGGCTCGGGGTGGGGCGAGCTGCCGGGAGGCTGAGCCGCCGGCGATCCCCGTCAGCCTCCGCCGGTGGCGGGCGTCGCCGGCGCGGGGCACATTCCCGCACCGGGCGCCCCGTCGCGGCCCCGGGAGGAGGCGAAGGTGGATCGGCGTCGGCTCCAGGTGATCGCGGCGGCGGAGACCCTGTTCGCCACCGAGGCGGGGCCGCCGCCCCGCGACCGGCTCGAACGCCTCGCCGCCGACGCCCTCCGCTTCGCCGTCGAGGCCGGGCCCCGCGTGCGCTTCGCCTTTCGCGCCGCCCTGTGGGTGCTCACCTGGGTCTTCCCGCTGCTCCTGCTGCGCCTCCCCCCCTTCGGCCGCCTGCCCCTCGACCGCCGCGTCCGGGCCTGGAACCGGGCCGAGGGCGGGCCGCTGGGGCCGCTGTTCGTCGTGGTCAAGATGATCCTCTGCCTGCACTGGTACGAGCAGCCCGAGGCCTTCGACGAGCTCGGCTACGCGCCGGCGTGGAGGCTGGCGTGAAGGTCCTGGGCCCCGAGGCGCTCGCCCGGCCGCTGGAGGCGGGCACCGTGATCGTCGGCTCCGGGGCCGGCGGGGCGGTGGTCGCCGCCGAGCTGGCCGAGGCCGGCGAGGACGTGTTGGTGCTGGAGGAGGGCGATCACCACCCCCCCGAGGCGCTGGCGGCGATGAGCCCGGCCGAGTCCCTGCGACGGGTCTGGCGCGACGGCGGAACGGCCCTCGCCGTGGGGCTCGGCGACACCCCGCACATCGCGGTGCAGCTCGGCCGCGCCGTCGGCGGTTCCTCGATCCTGACCGGGGGCGTCTGCTTTCGCATCCCCGAGGCGGTGCTCGCCGAGTGGCGGGAGCGCCACGGCCTCGCCGACTACACCCCCGAGGGGCTCGAGCCCTTCTACCGCTCGGTGGAGGAGGCGATCCACGTCGAGGAGGTGCCCGAGGCGGCGCGGTCGCGCTCCACCGCCCTGTTCGCCGAGGGGGCCCGGGCGCTCGGCTACGCCCTCAAGCCCATCCGGCGCAACACCCTGGGCTGCGAGGGGCGGGGCCTGTGCAACTTCGGCTGTCCCCACCAGGCCAAGCGCAGCGTGGACCTCACCTACCTGCCCCGGGCGGTGGCCGCCGGGGCGCGCATCGTCAGCGGCGCCCGGGTCGACCGGGTGGAGCTTCGCCATGGCCGCGCCCGGGGCGTCGTCGGGCGGACGGCGGCGGGGCGGCGCTTCCGGGTGCGGGCCGGGCGGGTCGTCGTCGCCGCCGGGGCCTGGCACACCCCGCTGCTGCTGCGGCGCTCGGGCATCGGCCGGCGCTCGGGGCAGGTCGGGCGCAACATGACGCTGCACCCGGCCTTTCGCGTCTCGGGCCTGTTCGAGGAGCGGGTGGACGGCTGGAAGGGCGCGCTCCAGAGCGCCTTCGCCGACGCCTTCGAGGACGAGGGCATCACCCTGGTCAGCTTCTTCGTGCCGCCCTCGGTGCTGGTGAGCACGATTCCCGGCGCCGGCCCGCGCTTCGTCGAGGAGGCCCGCCGCGCCGGGCACCTCGCGGTCTTCGGCGGCATCCTCCACGACGAGGGCGGCGGGCGGGTGCGCCGAGGGCCCGGCCGCGAGCCGCTCGTCACCTACCGCATGGCCCGGCGCGACCGCGCCGCCGTCCCCCGCCTGCTGCGCCTGCTCGCCGAGACCTGGTTCGCCGCCGGCGCCCGCCGGGTCTACCTCCCGGTGGCGGGCCTCGACCCGGTCGACGCCGACGCCTTCGCCCGCCTCGACCTCGAGTCGGTTCCCGCGCGCAAGCTCGAGTGCACCAGCCAGCACCCCCTCGGCACCGCCCGCATGGGCGCCGACCCGGAAAGCGCCGTCGTCGACCCGGACGGCCGCTCCTGGGAGGTGCCGAACCTCTACGTCGCCGACGGCTCGGTGCTGCCCACCAGCCTCGGCGTGAACCCGCAGCTCGCGATCATGACGGTGGCGGCGCGCATCGCCTGGCGCATGGTCGGCAAGGCCTGAGCGCCCCGGCTCCCGCGCCCCGCGTTCGGGGGGGGCGGGAGCCGGGGCGCTCAGGCCTTGCCGACCA